>JBGCFK010000393.1:0-3447 GCA_045106875.1 Paracoccaceae bacterium
CCCGCCATGGCGCGCGCGATCCGTAGATTCCCACGCGCCATGTGCAAGCGAGGATCGGCAAGCAGGGCACGTTCGAGATACTGGATGGCTTGCTTGGGCTGGCGCTCCATCAGGTACGACATTCCGATGTCATTCATAACACGTCCGAGAACTGGAGCGTTGGCCTCGGCTTGTGCAAACGCTACGCGCGCCGCTGCGCGTTCACCTGCCCGGGTGTTGAGACGACCCAACCCAATCCAGGCACGCCACAATGCACCGTCCGCATCGACCGCAGCCCGCAGGCGACGCCTCGCCTCACCCAATTTCTCCTGTTGCAGCGCAATCAGTCCCAGACCTTGATCGACACGCCCGCTGTACCGACCGCGTGCGTAGCGCCCCGTTGCCTCGAAGACATGTTTCGCCGTGGTGACGTCATTCAGAGCCATGTACGTCTCGGCCAGACCCAATCCGGCAATGACATCGTTCGGGCTTGACCGAAGCGCCTCAGAAAATCCGTCACGTGCGGCGCCCAGCCGCCCAGCTGCTAGCGCACGTTGCGCCCGAGCGACATCTGCCGATGCGTCGGGTTGAATCCCCGGCACCGGCGGCGGCGTGACATTGGTTTGCTGTGTAACGTGCTGACATCCTGTCAGACCTATTAACGCAGCAATCGCAATCATCTTTGCTTGGGCGTGGGCCATTCTGCCATCTCCCATTCGTGCTGATGAAGTCCGCCAAACGGACGCGACGACATCTAGGTGCGGAACGTTTGCAAACGCTTAACTGCGTTGGGCTGTCGTCCCTTTCCGGCACAGATTGCTTCAGTTGACGTTAGTCAGGTTCGCCTAAGATTTTCCGAAATCTAGGGGTGCAAGTGATGTTTGGCAGACGGAGCGGGGGAGCCGACGCAGGTGGCGCGCAGAAAAGGCCGGTGCCACAGGTGCAGCCAGTTGTTGAGTCGCCCGCGGAACAAGTGGCTGAAGCCCGATTGGAGAGAGCCGCCGCAGCACCCGCGCCCGCTCCTCCACCGAAAGCGTCTGCGCAACCCAGTTCCACACCGCGACCGGCCCGCGAGGCGCACCGCCCCAATGCGCAGTTGGGAGGTGTCGACACCGAACGCGCCCAAAAGATCAAGGAATTCTACGACACCAAGGATTCGATCTACAACGCGTTGATCGAGACCATCGACCTCACCCAGCTGTCCACCATGACGCGCGAGAAGGCCGAGGAAGAAGTCAGTGATATCGTCAAGGAAATCATGCAGTTACGGCGGCTTTCCTTGCCTATTGTCGAGCAGGACATACTGCTGCGTCAGATCAGCGAGGATCTGCTTGGCTATGGCCCCCTCGACCCATTGATCGCGCGGGACGACATCGCAGATATCATGGTCAACGGAACCGAACCCATATTCATCGAAGTCGCGGGCAAGATGGAGCAAACGCATATACGATTCCGATCGCGCCAGCAGCTGTTGAATGTCTGTCAGAAAATCGTGAGCCAGGTCGGCCGCCGCGTTGATGAATCAAGTCCCATCTGTGATGCACGCCTGCTGGACGGCTCTCGCGTCAACGTGATTGCGCCGCCACTGGCCATTGATGGCACTTCTCTGACGATCCGAAAGTTCAAGAAGGACAAACTGACCCTTGAGAAACTGGTCGAGTTCGGCTCGATCACCAAGGAAGGTGCCGAGTTGCTGCGGATTGTCGGGCGTGTCAGGTGCAATGTGCTGGTGTCAGGCGGAACAGGTTCCGGCAAGACGACGCTGCTGAACTGCCTGTCGAACCATGTCGATCAGGAAGAGCGGATCATCACCTGCGAGGATTCCGCGGAGCTTCAGTTACAGCAACCGCATGTGGTCCGTCTGGAAACGCGCCCACCCAACATCGAGGGGCATGGCGAGATCTCAATGCGGCAACTGGTCAAGAACTGCCTGCGTATGCGGCCTGAGCGTATCATCGTAGGTGAGGTTCGTGGTCCCGAAGCCTTCGATCTGTTGCAAGCCATGAACACCGGCCATGACGGCTCAATGGGAACGTTGCACGCGAACTCTCCCCGTGAGGCAATCGGACGGATGGAGGCAATGATCACAATGGGTGGCTTCTCACTGCCTGCCATGACAATCCGGCAAATGATCGTCTCCTCCATCGATGTGATCGTGCAGGCAGCCCGGCTCAGGGATGGTTCGCGCCGAATCACGCATGTCACCGAGGTCATCGGGATGGAAGGAGATGTGCCCATTCTTCAGGACCTCTTTGTCTATGAAATCGAGGGCGAAGATACGGACGGAAACATCCTTGGCCGTCACAAATCCACTGGAGTGACCCGGCCCAAGATCTGGGATCGCGCGCGCTACTACCGCGAGGACGCCGCATTGGGAGCCGTGCTGGAGGCCTCTGCGGTGCCAGGGGGATAACACCATGCAACAATTCATCGCAGATACACCGCCAATGCTGCTTGGGGGCGTCGTGTTCGTTCTGGCATTTGGTGCAATTGCAGGCGTGGCCTGGGCGTTTTTTCGCGAAAACCTGAACGGAATGGCCGCCCACAGACGAAGACTCGAGATGGCTGTCGGCCTCGAAGTCAAGGTAACCGGGGTTGGCGCGGTCAGCGAACAGCGCCGTAAACAGTCGATAGAGAAAGCGCTGAACGAAATGGCGAGCCGCGAGCGCGCCAAACAAAAGGCCAAGCTGACTCTGAAGATGCGGCTGAACCAGGCAGACCTTCCTTGGACACCTACCAGTTTCTACATGCGTTCAGCGGGGGCGATGGTCGGGCTGCTGTTGGTCTTGCTTGCCATTGTCGGCATGAAAGTCTGGTTTGCTGTGCCAGTCGCAGCGCTCGGGGGGGCGTTGGGCCTCAACTTCTATGTCCGCTCGCAATTCAACGCCCGAATGAAGAAATTTGTTGAAGAGTTTCCAAACGCGATTGATGTGGTGACACGCGGGGTGAAGACGGGCCTGCCACTGGGAGACTGTCTGAAGGCCATCGCGGCTGAGGGTCAGGAACCTGTGCGCACCGAATTCCAGCATATTTGTGATGACATTTCGGTCGGACTGCCACTGGCGCAAGCGTTGATCCGATTCACACATCGCGTCCCGATCATGGAAGCAAACTTCTTCGCAGTTGTCGTCGCGATCCAGGGACAGCTCGGAGGCAACTTGTCCGAAGCGCTGGGCAACCTTTCCCGCGTCCTGCGGGAACGCAAGATGATGAAGGAAAAGATCAAGGCGTTCTCGTCCGAGGCAACGGCATCGGGTGCGATCATCGCGTCCATGCCTGTTGTCGTGGCAGGAATCCTCAGTCTGACCAGCCCGGACTACATCGGTCTCCTGTTCTCGGAATTCACTGGGAACATCGTGTTGGGGGGGTGTTGTCTCTGGATGACCACCGGCGTTCTGGTGATGCGTAACATGATCCGTTTCGATTTCTAGGATACTGATATGGCTCAGAATTTCGACCCAACGTCAC
>JBGCFK010000394.1:0-6518 GCA_045106875.1 Paracoccaceae bacterium
GAAAACCAGCGGCCCCGGTAATGCCCGTTGAATGGGTTGACACTGATGCGCAAAACGCCGGGTGCGAAATCACCCAGGTTGAGGTTGAGGGGAAATCAACTGTCAGGATCAGGAAGCGTAATCACCTTCTTGATCAGATGGCAAAGGCGCGGGTATATGGCAAGCATACGTCGCCCCCGTTGATCACAGAACGTCAGGCAAAGGCAGGAAATGCATTGCACGACGCATGGTGCGAGAACATGCGCAGCGGCGGTCCGATCAAGGAATACGTGCAGTCTTCGCCGGATTGGGGCAGCATTGCGCTGGCGAACGTAGAACGGATCTGGAAGTTTACCGACGTGACCAAGTATTTGCCTTCTCAGCACCGGGACGTTGTTCTACAGGTCTGCAACGTGCAGATTCCAACGGACGACCTGAAGGGGCTGCGTTTGGGGTTGGATGCGATAGCGGATGGGTTGGGGTTATGACGCTTGACAACGAATCACGAAAGCATGTACCTTTCCCATGTTACGAAATTGCGCCCGGTTGACATGACAACGCGGGCGCTTTTGATTCAGGCGGTCCTTTAGGCGCACGCCATGTTCCCAAGCACAGACGATCCACACGACGATGTAACCCACTGGTTCGGGTAGGAGGAATGAATATGGGCGATTTCCCCGGAAAAAGTCTGTTTCTTCCGGCACTGGGTGGGGCTGCTGCGTTAGCGGCACCCCTTGTTGGGAAAAAGAAAAAGCCAGATGCGCCCGCTCCAGAAAAGGCCAAGGCTAAACCCCGCCATCAAATCAAGCACATCTCTAGGGCGACCAGCAATCGACAAACATTAGGCTGATGCCCAATCCCGAATCAGCGGAGTAGTAGTACATGGCAACGAACATCTGTTTCACCAATGTTGCGGTAATCGGAGGTCAGGCTTTCGAGGACGCAAAAGCGCCGAACCAGAACCTGACATCGTCAGGAACCTCTCAGGCGACAACTTTGACAGCAGGCAATAACGCTGATGTTCTTGTTGTCGAGACCGACACAACGGTTTGGGTGGCTGTGGGGGCAAGCCCGACGGCATCGGAAGGCACAGACCGACTGTGCCAGGCTAATTCAACTCGGTATTTCACTGGCATAACCGAAGGCGATAAAGTCGCCGTGATTAACGCTTAACATGCCAGCAGGTCGTCCAAGCACATATGATCGCAAGCACATAGAACCATTGTTGGAACTTGCAGCGGAAGGAAAATCGCTCGCCCAGATCAGCGCAAGGCTTGATATTCCGCGCACAACACTGCTGCGATGGGGCGACGATAACGAAGAATTTCGGACAGCGCTTACGCGTGCAAAGGATCTTGAACAGAATTGGTGGGAAGATCAGGCGCAAGAAAACCTGACCGCCGATAAGTTCAACGCGCCTGTCTGGAAAAAGTCGATGGAAGCGCGATTCCGCAAGGAATACACTGAACGCAAAGAGATTACCGGGGACGAAGGTGGTCCAATCCAGACTGAATCCGTCGGTGACACGGAAATTGCGCGTCAGATCGCGTTCACGTTGGCCAAGGGCATACATGCGGGGTCTGACGATGCAATCTAAGGGTTATCGGGCGCGATGTTTTTGGGCGGTCAATAGCAGAAATTCCGGTAAAACATCCAAAAACAGCAACCGTGAGTTGATATGACGTTTGATGCCGAACTTGGAAAGATCGAGCGTACCAACGATAACGACTTCACGAATAACGGATTTGCGCTGTTTTCCCCTAACGTGCATGGCGTGTGGTCACGCGATGGCATCAAGTTGACGCTGGAACTGTGTGATATTGAGGGTAATCCGTCAAAGCGCTGTAGTCCTATCTGGGTCGCGAGCGTGAACTCAGACGGCACGGCGATTCAAGACTGTGCGATTGGGTCTCTGACTGCTTTGAGCGGGTCTGTATCGTCGGTTTCGAATGCTCTGGTACTTGGACTGACTGATACATCTGGGACCATTGAGTTTAGCTGGGCTGGTCTAGCGCAGCATTTCGCGGTGATCCTGTCGAATGATAAGTTGGTAGTCTCGCCCGAGGTTGGAATTTGAACCTAGACGAAGTGCTGCGCAGTCTGGGCGGGCTGTCAGAAGCGGACAAGGCAGCGGTAGCGCAGAAGGCGGCGCAGGCAACGGCAGGGATGAAGTTCATTCCTTCCCCTGGTCCTCAGACTGATGCGTGGTTTAGTCCTGCCGACGTGCTGTTATATGGCGGTGAAGCAGGCGGCGGAAAGTCTGGGCTTTTATGCGGCCTTGCTCTTGAGGCGCACCAGCAGTCGCTACTGATGCGGCGCAACGGGGTCGATCTTGAGGGTGGCGGCGGGCTGATTGAAGATTTGTTGCGGCTAAACGGAACGCGCGACGGTTTTTCTGGAAAGCCACCTCCGACGCTGCGTACTCAAGATGGTCGGGTAATTACGTTTGGGTCGGCCACGAATATAGGCGATGAACTGAAGCACATGGGTAAGCCCCGCGATCTTCTTGGGATCGATGAGGCTACGCACTTCGCGGAATCGCAGATCCGTGCGCTGATGGGCTGGGTCCGAACGATCCACGAAGGGCAAAGGACGCGATCAGTATTTGCTACAAACCCTCCCCTTAGTTCCGTTGGCGAGTGGGTGATCGGAATGTTCCGGCCATGGCTGGACCTGACGCACCCAAACCCGGCAGAGCATGGCGAATTGCGCTGGTATATCACAACGACAGATGGGGACATTGAAGTTGACGGGCCTAACCCTGTCGAACTGCATGGGGAAACACTTCTGCCAACGTCCAGGACGTTCATTCCTGCGAAGTTGGCAGACAATCCGTTTATTCTCAAGGATCAGTACCAGAAGCAACTAGATGCTTTGCCAGAGCCTTACAGGTCTGCTGCCCGCGATGGTAACTTCATGGCGGCGCGTGCAGATGACATTTGGCAGACGATTCCGACTCAATGGATCAGGGAAGCGCAAGAACGGTGGACTGAAGCCCCGCCAGAACATGCGCCGATGTCTTGCCTCGCCGCTGACGTTGCACAGGGCGGGTCAGACGAAACGGCAATAGCAACGCGCTTTGATGCGTGGTTTGCGCCGATAGAAACGTTTCCCGGCGAAGATACACCAACTGGAGATGAAGTCGCTGGCCTAATCGTGGCGCGTCGCAGGAATGGTTGCACTGTCGTGATCGATATGGGCGGCGGATATGGTGGTGCTGCAAAGATGCGACTGGAAGACAATAGCATCGAAGCGGTTGGCTACAAGGGTGCGAATGGATCAACACGAAGGACTGCTGATCGGCAGTTCGGTTTCTACAATAAGCGGTCGGAAGCCATTTGGCGATTCCGTGAGGCTTTGGACCCTGGGCAAGACGGGGGTTCGCCAGTTGCGCTACCGCCTGACCCTGAGTTGGTAGCAGATCTGACGGCGACAACCTACGAAATTGGATCACGCGGCGTGAAGGTGCTTTCGAAAGAGAAGGTTATCGAGAAGCTGGGCCGCTCTACAAACAAAGGCGACGCAGTTATCATGTGCTGGTCTTCCGGCCCGAGGCTTCAGACGCACGGAAACATTTGGCGCAAAGCCATCAAGGACCAGAACGGTTCAGGTCGCAAGCCCAAGGTCATCTTGGGCCACACATCAGCGCGTAGGAGACGATAATGGCAGCTATGTTCAAGCCGAAGGTTCCGGTCGCGCCTCCTGACGCGCCAGAGCCAGAGCCGCTTCCCGTTCCAGACAGCGCGCCTGTAATCAAGGAGGCGCGCAAGAATGCGTCGATTCAACGCCAGCGGTCGGGAATGCAGTCAACCGTGCTATCGCGACGTTCTTCGCGTGAGACGTTGGGCGGCTGATGTTTATTGAAGCACTTCAGCGTGCCGCAAATCCTGAAATCAAATGCGGTCCTTTGGACTTGAGTCCGGGCGCGTGGAACCGCGTTGATACCAACGGGTACTTTTTTACGCACAAGATCAACAGTTCAGGCGACCCTTACCTCATACTTTCTCATCGCTGGCACGTCAGACTGGCGCGTTTCGCGCTGAGTTTTCTGGGAAGCAATAATGCTGCACACTGACGCAAAATCTCTGGTTCAGCAGGGCGAAGCACTCTTCAGCAAGAAGATGGTGCTGGACTCCCGCAACCAGGAGATTGCCGATCACTTCTACCCGGAGCGTGGTGACTTCACGGTCACGCGGGATCTGGGCGAAGATTGGGCGAGCCACATGATGACGGGATATCCGTCCATGGTGCGCCGCGATCTGGGCAATGCGCTTGGATCAATGCTGCGGCCCTCCAACAAGCAGTGGTTCCATGTTCGCTCAAAGCGCGAAGATCGAGAAGGCCACGCCGAAAAGAAGTGGCTGGAAGGTGCAACCAAGATTCAAACCCGTGCGATGTATGACCGGGTTACGCAATTCACGCGGGCTGTGAAGGAAGGCGACCACGATTTTGCGACCTTTGGGTCTGCTGTTTTGTCGGTCGAGGTTAACCGGCGTGACAATGCCTTGCTGTATCGCTGCTGGCATCTTCGGGATGTGGCATGGCAGGAAGATCAATACGGCATGATTTGCGCCGTGCATCGCCGCTGGAAGCCAAGTGTGCGCGATCTGGCCGGTATGTTCCCCGGCGATGTACACCAGAAAGTCACAGAGGCCATTCGTAAAGATCCAAACAAAGAAATCAACTGCGTCCACATCGTCATTCGTGCAGAGCACTACACAGGTCAGAAGAAATGGGGCACGCCCTGGGTCTCGCTCTACGTTGATTGCGAAAACCAGCACATCATGGAAGAGGCCGGGTCGCACACTCGCAAGTACGTGATCCCGCGCTGGATGACCATCTCCGGGTCGCAGTATGGATACTCCCCCGCAACCCTGATTGCGCTGCCTGACGCCCGCTTGGTGCAGGCTATGACGCTGACATTGCTGGAGGCTGGCGAAAAGAGCGTCAATCCGCCGATGGTTGGCGTTGCAGAGGCAATCCGTGGTGACATGCAGGTGTATGCCGGTGGATTCACTGCCGTCGATTCTGAATACGATGAACGTCTTGGTGAAGTTCTCCGACCTCTTGGCGTGGACAAGTCAGGCTTGCCTTACGGAATGGACCTATCAGACCGACAGCAGGCCATGCTTCGCGAGGCGTTCTACCTGAACACGCTTAGTATGCCGCCCACAGGTGGCCCTGATATGACGGCCTATGAGGTTGGGCAGCGGGTGCAGGAGTACATTCGGCAGGCCATGCCGCTGTTCGAGCCTATGGAGGCCGACTACAACGGCGAACTGTGCGAAATGACCTTTGACACGCTGATGAACGAAGGCGCGTTTGGGTCTCGTGATGCTGTGCCTGAATCTCTGCAGGGTCGTGACGTGCAATTCCGCTTCGAAAGCCCGCTGGCCGATATGGCTGAGCGCGAGAAAGGTCAGTTGTTCCTTGAAAGCAAGGCAATGCTGGCTGCGGCTGTCGAGGCTGATCCTGATACAATGATGATGATGGACTTCCCGGCTGCACTGCGTGACGTGATGAGCGGTATCGGTGCACCGTCCGAATGGATGTTGTCACCGCAAGCCTTCGATCAGGCACGACAAGCGCAGCAGGCCAAGCAGACAATGGCTGAAACCCTCGGTGCAATGGGGCAAGGCGCTGCGGTTGCCAAGGATCTCGGCCAAGCGGCAAAAGGCTTCGCGCCTGCATGAGCAAGCGACCCAGGGCGTTCGCCCCAGCAAAGTACGAAACTGCGGATATCAACGCGGTCCAAGCGCTCTATCGCGGGAATGCAGAACCGCAGCAGCAGCAGCGTGCGATTGAATGGATACTGACTCACGCTTGCCAGATCAAAGAGGTTTCCTACCGGCCTGATGGTGACGGTGGGTATGGCGACACGGCATTCGCTGAAGGTCGCCGGTTTGTAGGGCTGCAGATTATGAAGATGGTCACGGCCCCGGCCAAGCTGAAATCATAGGAGAAACGATGTCTGAAGCAGATGCAGAAGTCCAGGACACACCAGAAGTCGATGCAAAGCCTGCCGACGATCAAGGCGCGGCCCCTGACACGAAGACCTTGGGCGATGGCGGCGCGGACGATAAGCCAGTTGCAGCACCGGCTGACTGGCCGGAAGACTGGCGGACGAAGCTAGCAGGCGACGATGAAAAGCTGCAGAAGCGTCTGGATCGCATGTCTTCCCCGGCTGACGTTCTGAAGTCTTGGCGCGCGCTGGAACAAAAACAATCCACTGGCGAGATGAAGGCAACCCTGCCTGAGAACGCCACAGACGAACAGGTCGCGGAATATCGCGAAGCCAACGGGATTCCAGCAGAACCAAAAGGCTATCTTGACAAGCTGCCAGATGGTCTGGTCATTGGCGAGAACGACGAGGAAATCGTCAACGGGTTCCTCGATAAAGCCCATGGAATGAACGCAGATCCTGAATTCGTCGGTCAAGCCATCGACTGGTTTTATGGCGAGCAAGAGCGCCGGATCGCGGATCTCGACAAGACCGATGGTGAATCAAAGCGCGACGCGGAAGAAACGCTACGCGCCGA
>JBGCFK010000395.1:0-6987 GCA_045106875.1 Paracoccaceae bacterium
CTCACGCCGAGAAAATGCCTGGACTACCGGACTCCCTTGCAGGTCCTCTTTTCAGAGCTCGGCAAAGATGTCAGATTGCGCTTCGCATAGACCGTTGCACTTCGCGTTAGAATTCAGGCCTTGTCTGCGGGCATCGCTCCAAATTCGACGCCCCTGATCAATGGCGCTACACCTACCGTGTCGTAGCGATTGGCAGGCATGAGAACGAAGCGCACCATGCTGCCCAGAGCATCCACCAGCGCCAGAATTTTGGTTGTCCAACCGCCTTTCAATTTCCCTATGGCCTGGCTCTGAGTCCCTCTATTGCGCCCATGCCGTGGCGGTGAACCTTGACCATGGTTGCATTGGCCATCGCGTATTCCATATCGGGTTCTTCGCTTAGAACATCGAATATCCGTTTGAATACATCTGCTTGAACCCAGCGGTGGAAGCGCCTGAAAGTGCTGTTCCAGTTGCCGAATTCTCGTGGCAGGTCGCGCCAAGGTGCATCGGTGCGGACAATCCAGAGCACAGCTTCAAGGAAACGGCGCGTATCCCCAAGCACGAGAAAGCGGGGGCATGGCTTTCGCGTCATCCGCGCGGGACCTTCCACTTCACGCCAACATTCTGTTCGTGGCTGAATGTTGTGGAGGGAGTCCCTGCCAAGCTCAAACGGCGCAGGTTGAAGTTTGGTGCCTTCGGTTCCGTCGCCGATTTGCAGTAAGCCATCAATCGGGTCGTTGCAGAGCACAACAAGGACGAGGCAAAGCCATTCACGTGGCGCGCCGACCCAGACGAAATCATCTTGGCCAGAAACCGAGGGCTCCGAATGCCGGCTTCAATCCACTGGATAGCGGCATATGCGCGTGGTCACATACTTGTTGGCTGAACAGCGCGCCTTGATCGGACGTAGTTGGAAAGTCCAGTCGCAAACAGGACTGCAGCAGCCAATGCTTCGATCCAAACATCCCAATAGAGCAGACCCATCGCGGCGAGCAGGACCAACATGCGCTCTGCCCAGCCAAGACGGTCGAACATGCGGCCTTCCAGAGCGAAGTTCAGCGCGAATATCGCGAGCAGGGCCTTTGCCATGGCAAGAAGCTGATCTCCGACATGCCCTTCGAGCCCGATGATCTGTGGCTCCAGCAGGAAAAGGAAGGGCAGGAGGAACCCGGGCAGACCCAACCGAACCGCCGCGAACGCAGTCTGCCAGAAGTTTGCGCCGGCAATATTTGCGCCCACCAGTGCGGCAACGGCCACCGGCGGGGTAATTGCCGAGAGATTGGCGAAGTAGAACACAAAAAGATGGGCCGCTAGCAGCGGCACGCCAAGGTCCACCAGGGCCGGGGCGCCGAACAGGGCGACAATGAAATAGGACGCCGAGGTCGGCAGCCCCAATCCAAAAATCAGACAGGATACGGCGACAACAATCCCCAGGGTCAGCAACCTGCCATCCGATAGATCCAGCATGAAGAACGAGAGCTTCTGGGCAAAGCCCGTGACGGTCAGGACCTCGATCAGAACGCCGATCACGGCGATTACCGTGGCAACGGATGCGCCTGCGCGCGCACCGGTGATCAGCCCATTTGCGATGCGGGACCCGGCCTCGGCAAATGCGCCTGCACGGGCACGGCCTTTGACGACTACGATCAGCGCGTCCAGACCCAGCAGCACCATAACAGCTATCAGCGCGGCCAGACCAGCCGGGGTTCCTGTCATGAGCAGCCAGATCAGCAGGACGATTGCAACGGCGAGGTGCCACTTCCGCGCGGCAGCAGCGCCCAGCGGCTGCAGGTCCTCATCCTGCAAATTGCTGGCGTCCAGATCCAGATTGGTTGCCCGCAAGTGGACTGCCATCAGCAGGTAGCCGTAGTAGACCACTGCGGGCACGATCGCGGCCAGAATAACCTCGGAATACGGAATCCCGGTCATGCCGACAATCAAGAAGGCCGCCAGCCCCATGACCGGCGGCATCAATTGTCCACCGGTGGATGCCACGGATTCGACAGCTGCGGCGAACGAGCCCTTGAAGCCATAGCGTTTCATCAGTGGTATGGTCATGGCTCCGGTCGAGGCGACATTAGCCACTGTCGAGCCCGAGACTGTCCCCATAAGCCCACTTGAGACAATCGCCACCCAGGCTGGCCCCGCGCGGGAGTGGCGTCCAACGGAAAAGCCCAGCCGAACGATGAAATCGATGGCGCCGGTCGCCTTCAATGCCCCGCCAAAGAGCATGAACATGAAAATCGTGCCGGCCGACAGGCTGGTCAGCCCACCCAGCAGACCTTGAAAGTACGGAATAGATGTATAGGCCAGCAGCCGCTCTGGCGCGACACCGGCATGGAAGAAGATCTCGCCGGGCATATAGGCGCCCCAATAGCCATAGGCGAGGCCAATGAGTGCAAGCAAGGGGATGGTCCAGCCCCACTGAATGCCCGATAGCAGCAGGGCCAGCGCCAGCAGCACCACAGCGGCAGCGAGGTCGGCCTCGTTCGGCAGGAAGCTCCGCACCTGGGTCAGATCACGATATTCGACATGAATATAGATGCCGACTGCAAGCGTCAGTGCTACGCACCCCCAGATGAGGGCCGCAGTTTTCCGGCGATCCGGCGCAAGACCTTCGATGACTGCCAGAAAGCCGATGGCCAGCGCGAATCCGAGGTGGAAGTTGCGAAATTGGCCGGAAGGGAAAGCGAAGGTCAGCAGCTGGTAGAGGTGTAGCCCGACCATGACCAGTGCCAGACCGGCGATCAGCAAGGTTGCACCCGGAGCATGACTGCCCGGTTTGTCCGCAACAGCCAGCACGCGACCGAGGCCGCGTGCTGTTTTAGGTGTCTCAGTGGTCACCGGAGCCGTGTCACCCAGCCGTGGTCATCAGATCATCTCGCCATGCACCGATTTCCTGGAAGTACTTCGCTGCACCCGCGTGCACAGGGTAAGCTGGCATCAGTACCTCGGTCGCGAACTCGGGCGTGATGTCCTTCAGTTTGACACCACCTCGGTCCCGCACGAATTCTGCGTTTTCGTATACCGCTTTGGTGATTGCATAGGCCACATCATCCGGGATATCGGGGCGTGTCGCAAGAACACCACCGAACGACACCATACGGGTTGGTTCGGTCAGCGTGCTCCAGGTCTCGGGGCCGATTATCGCGCTTTTTACGCCTGGATTCAGCCCCTCGGCTTTGCTGATCAGATCTTCGCTGACAGGTAGCACGCGCACTTTGTGCGTGGTCTCAAGCTGTTGCATGATGCCCGATGGGTTCCCTGCGGTCAGAAGCGACGGGATACAATCCACCGCACCAGAGGCCAGCGCATCGTAGCTTTCGCGCCATGAGCCATAAGTCCACTCGACCTCGTCCTTGATGCCTGCCGCTTCGAACAGCGTGGTCCAGAGCCCAGTGGTCGCGCCCCCTGCGGTGGCCGGCATCACACGCTTGCCTTTAAGGTCATCAAGCGTCTGGATATCGCTGTCCGCGCGGACCATCGGTGTACACTGCCAGATCGTATACGAGAACATCTGCACTGCGTTGACCGGGTTGCCTTCGTAGCGACCCAGGCCGTTGATGGCTGGATACCAATCCGTTGTAGTTGTCTGACCAAAGTCGATGATCTGCTGACCCAGCAGCGCCATGTTCTCTGCACCACCTGCCGTGGACAGCGAGGCATGTCGCTTTTCTGTGAACTTCGACGCCGCAGCCGCCAGCACGGTAATGATCTGGTAGCCGGTCGAGCCGAGGCTGGACGAGCCCCACTGATAGACCTTGTTCGAGGCATATGCCGGGGCAAGGCCGCTCAGAGCCAACCCGCCTGCTCCTGCTGAAAGCCCCTTGAGAACCGTCCGCCGTGTTGTTCCAGTCATTGAACCCTCCGTTCTTTGATTGCCGAGTGGAAAGCTAGCATGGAGTCTTGGTGGCGCAACCCGACCGTGCTGCAGTGCGGCATCCATCAGATAGGCGTTGGAAGGTCCGGCGCTCGCGTCCTAGAGTGGGTCATGAGAAAGGGCATCTCCATGCACAACACCAGACGTCAGACCGCAGGCCAGGGTGAGATCTTTCTGGATCATGTGGGATGGTTCCTTCCGGATCTCGATTGCTCGCTTGAGATATTCACGGCCCTTGGCTTTGTTCTTACGGCCAAATCAGTTCATGGCCATCAGGACCCTGCTACGGGCGAGCGGCATCTGGTTGGCTCGGCCAATCGGCTGGCCATGCTGTCGCTGGGGTATCTCGAGCACCTGATGCCCGTCGAGGGTACTGATACACCAGTTTCGCGGCATATGCGGCGCGCACTGGACGTCCGTCAGGGGGTGCATCTGGTAGCCTTCAATGTCGCGGATGCCGAAGCTGAGGCCAAAGCGGTGACCGCGCGCGGGATTGGGGTCATGCCCACCACGCATTTGCGTCGAGAAGTCAGCACGGCAGATGGCGGCACTGCCGAGGCCGCGTTCACCGTTATCCGGGCCGAGCTGGGCTGCCTGCCCGAAGGGCGCCTGCAATCGGTCACGCACCACACGCCCGAGCATGTTTGGCAACCGCGCCATGTCGCGGTCAACGGAGTGTCCGGGCTGAGCGAGGTCATCTGGTCCAGCCCCGACCCTGATGCCAGTGCGGCCCGGCTGTCATCCTACACGGGACGGCCCGCCGAGCCCGTGGGTGATGCAATGGTCATCAGGCTGGACCGCGGTCATCTGACAATAGCCAATCCGGAGGCGGTGTCAGCATCGACCGGGGTGTTCGTCGCGCCCTCCGACCAGCCATGCATCGCAGCAATCGGATTTGAAGGCGATCCGCAGCGGCTCGCTGCAACAGCAGCAGCGGCAGGGGTTCCGACACGAGACCACGGGGACGCGCTGGTGATCCCCGACATTGCCGGTGTCGCGCTGATGGTGCGCGCTGGGTGCAATGAGGGAAAGGGCAACACATGATCGCTCAGCCAGATTTCACCACCCGGCCCGAGATCCGTGGGCATTTTGGTGCCGTGGCAAGCACCCACTGGCTGGCCACCGGCGTGGCCATGTCGGTCCTGGAACGCGGCGGGAACGCGTTCGATGCGGCCGTCGCTGCGGGTTTCACTTTGCAGGTGGCCGAACCTCACCTCAACGGTCCGGGCGGAGAGATGCCGGCCCTGTTCTATTCAGCTTGGGAGGATCAGGTCCGCGTGCTCTCGGCACAGGGTACCGCGCCTGCCGCGGCGAGCATTGGCGCCTTTCGCGACCTGGGTCTCGATCTGGTCCCCGGCAGCGGCCTGTTGCCCGCTGTTGTACCGGGCGCGTTTGACGGCTGGCTGATGATGCTCCGCGATTATGGCACGATGCGCCTTAGCGAAGTCCTCGGCTATGCCATCGCCTATGCCGAACAGGGTGTGCCAGTGCTGCCCAAGATGGCGATCTTCATGGCGCGGGTGGAGGACCTGTTCCGCAACCACTGGCCCACATCTGCCGCCGTTTTCCTGCCTGGCGGTCGCGCACCCAAAGCTGGTGAGTGGTTCAGGAACCCGGCCCTTGCGGCCACATACAAGCGGATCCTTGCGGAGGCCGAAGCC
Source organism: Paracoccaceae bacterium (assembly GCA_045106875.1). Taxonomy (GTDB): domain Bacteria; phylum Pseudomonadota; class Alphaproteobacteria; order Rhodobacterales; family Rhodobacteraceae; genus Thermohalobaculum. The sequence goes on from JBGCFK010000395.1 coordinate 5,524, forward strand.
GCGGGCGGGGGGCGCGAGGGCGAAATCGCTGCCGCCCGTCATGCCTGGTACGAGGGTTGGATCGCGGAGGCCATCGACCGGTTCTACAGTGCAGAGCCACTGCTGGACGCCTCGGGCCAGGCGCATCGTGGTTTGATGACAGCCGAGGACATTGCCGGCTGGGAGGCCCACTATGAGGACCCGGTGAGTACCGAGTTTGATCAGTATACCGTTCTGAAATGCGGGTTCTGGTCCCAAGGCCCGGTCATGCTGCAGCAGCTTGGTCTGTTGCGCGGGATGGATCTGTCAGCAATGGCACCTGACGGCCCGGATTTTGTGCATAGTTTTGTGGAGGCCACCAAACTTGCCTTTGCGGATCGGGAGGCGTGGTATGGCGACCCGGACTTCACGGATGTTCCTGCGGAGACACTGTTGTCGGAGGCCTATGCCGCGCAGCGTCGGCAGCTTGTCGGGTCAACTGCCTCGCTTGAGCTTGAGCCGGGCGCGCCTGACGGCCGCAATCCGGACATTGCGGCTGCTCTGGCACCGGATGGCGATATCGGCCCCATTGGTCAATACTGGGCGTTGGGGGAGCCAACGGTGTCGGCTGACGGGACCTCGCGTGGGGATACGGTGCATCTGGATGTGACGGACCGCTGGGGTAACATGGTCGCTGCGACACCGTCTGGCGGATGGTTGCAAAGCGCGCCAGTGGTGCCGGAGCTTGGGTTCTGCATGAGCGTGCGTGGGCAGATGTTCTGGCTGGACGAGCACGCGGCCGCTTCGCTTGCGCCAGGCAAGCGCCCGCGCACCACCTTGTCGCCCTCGATGGCGCTGCGTGACGGGAAGCCGTATCTTGCCTGGGGCACGCCCGGCGGGGATCAGCAGGACCAATGGTCGACCTGGTTCTTCTTGCAGCACGTTGTGCATGGCCGAAACCTTCAAGCCGCAATCGATGCGCCATCGCTGCACAGCGATCATGCACCATCGTCGTTCTGGCCCCGCGGCCGCCACCCAGGGCAATTGGCAATCGAAAGCCGTTTTCCCCAATCGACGCTCGACGAACTCGAACGGCGCGGACACAAACTGGTCGTTGGTCCGCCATGGAGCGAAGGCCGTCTCAGCGCTGTTGCGCGCGATGGCGAAATCCTGAAGGCAGCGTCCAATGCCCGAGGCATGCAAGGATATGCGGCAGGCCGGTAGTTGAAACTGTTGCTGTTTGTAATTCGTATTTCGCCCGCTTGGCGATCATCTTCAGATTACACTCTTTGACCGCCTCTTGATACGACGCTTTGCATCCATCTTTGAACGGGTCCTGCATAATTGTCCTGATGTTTGGCCTGAGTGTCAACGGCGGAACAAAACCCAGCCACTGGGGCGGAGCAAAAGTCTGCCAGTTGAGCGTGTGCGCCTTGGGGCGTGCGGCTCTCAAATAGCAAGCTCGGTCCAAGGCGCATTGGCCGTCAGGCCAATTCTTTGAGGCTC
>JBGCFK010000396.1:0-4218 GCA_045106875.1 Paracoccaceae bacterium
CCGCGCCAGGCAGGCCAGGGCGCACGGCAGGCCAAGTCGGCCAGATCAAAGACGGAAGAGATCCTGAAGAAGGCGGGCCCGGACAATCCACTGGCGCGGCTACTGGCGAAGTTCTCGAAATAGCCGGAGGATGGGAGCGGCCCCGCAACCGCTCCCGAGGTGCATCAAACGAACAGGAAGTCTTCTTCGGAGAGATCGTCGCCGGAGACACCCAGCAATTGTATCGTGTCACCATCGCCCAGGTTCAGCCGGATACCACCCCCGGTTTCTCGACCCGCGTCGATGATTTCCTGTGCACTGGAGAAGCCCGAGTCGAACAGGACGAGCAGATCGGTTCCCGCATCATAGCCAATCACGAGATCCCGACCATCACCATCGTTGAATACGAAGTGATCCTCATCCGCGCCACCGAACAGGCGGTCGTTTCCTGTGCCGCCTGCGAGCACATTGAAGCCACTCCCACCAAAGATGAAATCACGTCCGGCACCGCCGTCAATACTGTCATCGCCAGCACCGCCAAACAGAGCGTCACGATCGTCGCCGCCTGCAATGTCGTCAGCATCCGCGCCGCCGTCGATCCGGTCACGGCCTGAGCCGCCATCGATCGAATCCCGACCTGATCCACCAAGGATGAAGTCGTTGCCTGAGCCGCCGAAGACCTCGTCATCGCCGTTGCCGGAAAGCACGATATCCCGGCCTGCGCCTGCGTCGATCACATCGTAGCCATCGCCCGAGAGGATCACATCCCGTCCGTCATCAGTGCTGATGATATCATCATCCGCGCCGCTGATGATCTTGTCACGGCCAGACGTGCCGTCAATGGTCACCACGGTGTTGATATGCACCTCGGCGATCTGCGCGCCCGGCAGGGTGAAATCAGCGACTTCAGGGTCAATGAACTGACCGAACGCGTTGGTACCGCCTAGGATCTCTATCGGGGCGCCTTCGGAGCCGTTGAAGCCCTGATGCTGGTTCACAACACCATCCTGATCAACACCGGTGTTCGCAGCTGTCTGGTTCAGGAATGCAGCGTCGGTTTCGGTGTTCACCTCGGTCCCTGCGTCCAGCACATCGGCGCCGGTGCGGGTGATCGTGAGCGGGGTGAAGTTGCCATCCGCGTCGAATATCGCGTCGGTCAGAGGATTGCCGGGCGATGCAAGGAAGGCGTCATTGGACGGGATCACCATGCTTGCCCAAGTGAAGAACCCCTGGCCAACCAGTGTCGGATCGACATTGATGGTCGTGGACGCGGTCTCTGACGGATCGATCGGACCACCAACACCTGTATCACCCAGCACCACGCTGGAGACGCCGTTCTGACCGGCAGCCGCACCGAATTCAGCATCAATCGTGTCGATCGCACCGTCTTCCGCAAGGCTTTCCAGCCCAGCGCTGACAGGTCCGCCGCGATCATAGAGATCGAAGTTCGCGCCATCGTGGAAGCCGAACCAGACAGGTGTCAGGAAGGTCCCGCCTTCAGAAAGGTTATTCGTTACTGTCACAGTGACGTCGTAAGTTCCGTCTTCAAGCTGAACCGCCGTGACCTCGATCTCCAGCAGTTGCTCCTGCCCGCCATTGTGGGTGAAGTCGCCAACCACAGGATCGATGACGGCACCCGGCGCAGTGGTGCCGCCCAGAATGTTGACCGGGGCGCCGGCCGAGCCGTTAAAACCCTGATGAAGCTGGATCGTGCCGCCTTCGGTCACGCCCGTGTTCGGGCCGGTCTGGTTGATGAAGGCCGCGTCCAGTTCGGTGTTCACCTCGGTACCTGCATCGTAGACGTCCGTTCCCGCGAAAGTCACGGTTTGTGCGCCGACGAAACTCCCTGTTTCATCAAAGAGCGTCAGTGCGTCGTCGGTTCCCACAAACGCATCGTTCGACGGCAGGATCATCGCACCAAAGCTGACCTGAGTGTTTACAGCATCCAGCGTGATGGTGTTCGAGGTCACCTCCTGCGCGGGGATCGGTCCGGCGGCACCTGCAACCACAAGGCCCTGGCTATCGGGGACGACAGCCAACCGGCCAGCGGCAGTGGGACCGAAATTGCCATCCTCGGCCAACGACTCGAGGCCAGGGGACGCTGCCTCTCCGACATTGAAGAGATCGAAGCTTCCATCGTGAAACCCGAAATAGAACGGCGTCAGGGCCGTACCGCCGGTCTCTGATGTGTTGCGAACAGTAATGCGAATATCTGTCATAATTTTCTCCCGGAACTTCACCCAGCGTCATGCCGGTGCCGGGAGGGTTACGGCGCGTTCGCGCGATACGCGAATAACATGCGCTCTCGCAACCGTGCGCGGTCGTGTAGACCAGTGACATGAATTTTTAACCATACCGCGTGTTCGGCGCGAGGGCCCGGATGCTTGACCCCTCCCCTCTCCCATGCCAGAGCACCGGCCAATCTTCAAAGGAGACGGGCATGGGTTTTCGGTGCGGGATCGTCGGGCTACCGAATGTCGGCAAATCGACATTGTTCAATGCGTTGACGCGTACGGCTGCGGCACAAGCGGCGAACTTTCCATTCTGCACGATCGAGCCGAATGTCGGAGAGGTCTCGGTCCCCGATGCACGCCTCGACAAGATTGCAGATATCGCAAAGTCCAAGCAGATCATCCCTGCCCGGCTGACATTCGTGGACATCGCCGGGCTGGTGAAGGGCGCCTCCAAGGGAGAAGGCCTCGGCAACCAGTTCCTCGCAAATATCCGCGAGGTCGACGCGATTGCCCACGTACTGCGTTGCTTTGAAGGTAACGACATCACCCAGGCCGAAGGGCGCGTGGACCCGGTCTCGGATGCGGCCACCATCGAAACCGAGTTGATGCTGGCGGATCTCGAGAGCATCGAGCGGCGTCTGCAGAACCTTGGCCGAAAGGTACGTGGCGGCGACAAGGAGGCTGTTGATCAGGAACGCTTGCTGAAGTTGGCGCAGGAGGCGATTGAGAACGACCGCCCCGCCCGCACGGTCGAGATTGCCGAGGATGACATCAAGACGTGGCGCACACTGGGGCTGCTGACCTCGAAGCCGGTCCTCTATGTCTGCAATGTCGAGGAAGACGCCGCCGCTGACGGCAATGCAAAGTCCAAGGCAGTCGCTGAGATGGCCGCGGCAGAGGGCGCCGCAGCAGTGGTGATTTCTGCCGCGATCGAGGAAGAAATTTCGCAGCTATCCGACGAAGACCGGACGGAGTTTCTGGGTGATATGGGGCTGGAAGAGCCCGGCTTGGACCGTTTGATCAAGTCTGGATATGCACTACTCGGCCTGCGGACCTATTTCACTGCAGGCCCCAAGGAGGCACGCGCATGGACGATTCCCGCAGGATCGCGCGCACCGCAGGCGGCTGGCGTGATCCACGGTGATTTCGAGCGTGGCTTTATACGGGCCGAGACGATCGCCTATGATGACTACATCGCGTTGGGCGGCGAGCAACCTGCCAAGGAAGCCGGCAAAATGCGGGCAGAGGGCAAAGCATACGAGGTCATCGACGGCGACGTGCTGCACTTCCTGTTCAACACCTGACCCAGGCGTTGGGCTGACCAGAGTTGACGGGTTGACGGGCACAATCGATCCCCCTATATCGCGCTCCTCTGTTGTTGGGGAATAGGTTAACGGTAGACCCGCAGACTCTGACTCTGTTAGTCCTGGTTCGAATCCAGGTTCCCCAGCCAAAAATCTCTGCGAGATTTCAGGAACTTATGCTCGCGGAAGCGGGCTTTTCATGTGACAATACCAGTTCTCGAGGCGTATCGTACGTTCCCATACGATTCCAAATGGTTACATGTTTTCCGGCAACCGTTCTTTCTGTTTTCCGCAAGTTCCACGGCACAAGAAAGGCACATGGCCAGACGATGTGTTCTGAAAAGGTTCTGGCCGGTGTCGGAACTCACAGTGCATTCGAAGCATATCCTTATCGTTTAAGATCCATAAACGCCCAACGTCAGCAATGAGCGCCCCAAGGCTGCGGGTGTTGTCGGGGGGCACCGCCCGCTTGTCCCCGCGCCGCCAGACAAGAGCGGCGCGCAAGCGGCTGGAACTGGGCCGCTATTGGTCCTGCCAATCAATGATGCTGTTGCGTTCCCGAGTTCGTCCGGCGACAAGCCGGTTTCCTTGGTCGCTCCCATCGCCAGAACACTGCCGGAAAGTACGCCTGCTCTGCCTCCTGCGTCGTAGGCTTGCAGGGGACGCATAACGTCCGACACGAGTGACATCCCGAGTTTAAA
>JBGCFK010000397.1:0-11296 GCA_045106875.1 Paracoccaceae bacterium
CGTAGGCGCGGCGAGGCCATGGACCATCTGCTGTTCCATGGCCCGCCCGGTCTGGGAAAGACCACGCTGGCGCAGATCGTCAGCCGGGAACTGGGCGTGAACTTCCGAATGACCTCCGGTCCCGTGATCGCCAAACCCGGAGATCTGGCCGCAGTGCTGACCAATCTCGAAGCTCGAGATGTTCTTTTTATTGATGAAATTCATAGACTTAGCCCAGTTGTGGAAGAGATACTCTATCCCGCCATGGAGGATTTCGAGCTGGATCTTGTGATCGGCGAAGGCCCCGCCGCACGAACTGTGCGGATCGATCTGGCGCCCTTTACGCTGATCGGAGCGACGACGCGGTTGGGGCTGTTGACGACGCCTTTGCGGGATCGGTTTGGGATCCCCGTGCGGCTGGAATTCTATACACATCAAGAACTTAGCGCGATTGTGGGCCGTGCGGCGCGGCTGATGGGGCTGGAAGCCGAGGCGGACGGGATTGACGAGATTGCCAAGCGCGCCCGTGGCACGCCGCGGATCGCCGGACGGTTGCTCCGCCGGGTCGCAGATTTTGCGGTCGTCGAGAATGACGGACGGATCGACAAGGCGCTGGCCGCGCGGTCCCTGCAGCGGCTGGGCGTCGACGCAATTGGGCTGGACAGTGCGGACCGTCGCTATCTTACTCAAATCGCTGAACATTATGGCGGCGGTCCAGTTGGCGTCGAGACCATGGCGGCGGCTTTGTCCGAGGCCCGCGACGCGTTGGAGGAGGTCATCGAGCCTTATCTGATGCAGGCCGGCATGATCGCGCGCACGCCGCGCGGCCGCATCCTGACGCCCGGCGCATGGCGACATCTGGGGATGAGCCCGCCAAAATCGGCCCCTCAGGCGAATTTGTTCGAGGACGAGTGACGCTGGCAGACACCCGTATGGCAAGCGTATGGCACCCGTACCGCAAGCGTATGGCATGGGTATGGCAAGCGTATGTACAGCAAGTCGATGGCCTTGTTAGGGTGACGCGTTAACCTTTGGCGATTTGATCAGAGATTTTGCGAGAGATGACTGACACCCAACCCCGCCGCCTTGAGGATTTTGAACCGCTGACATCAGCGGAACAAAAGGTTCTGGATGAACTGGACACAGGTGAGGAGATCGTGATCGGCAATGACGTGCCCGACGCCGATGCCGGTGAGCACCGGTTGATCCGCGCGCGCTTCCTGCGCTGGGTGATCCTGGGTTGTGAGGGCAGCGACGGGTACCGCTTGCACGAGTCTGGCGTGATGATCCAAGGCGCGCTGATCACCGGGGAGGGGGAGGACCGGACAACCCATGCCGCACTGGATCTGGAAGGGGCGGAGGTCCAGCAGGATCTGTTGTTGGTGAACTGCCGCTTCACCGCGACGCTCTACCTAAGCAACGCCGATATGCAGGCTGTTATACTTGACCGATCCCACCTGCAGGGGCTCAACGCCCACCAAATAGTGGCTCTGCGTGGAGTGTTCCTGCGGCGTGTCGAGAGTGGCGGCGAGATCGGCCTGATCGGCGCGCAGATTGGCGGAAATCTGGAATGCAACGGAGCGAAGCTGCGCAATGCAGGTGACAAGGCGCTAGATGCCAATGGCGCGCGGATTACGGGAACGTTCTTCTGGCGCGAGGGAGCCTTCGCCGAGGGTGCGATCGTTCTGACCAATGCAGAAATTGGCTCCATCAACGACGATCCGAAGTGCTGGCCGGGCAAGGGTGATCTGCTGCTCGACAGGTGCCGATATGGCGCGTTCACCGGACCGGCAACAAATGTCACCGGCAAGGCACGCATAGACTGGCTGTCACGTCAGGATCTGTCCAAGTACGGTGTCGAGTTTGCCCCCTCAGCCTACGAGCAATGCGCCAAGGTGCTGCGCGAGATGGGGCATCAGGACGATGCGCGCGAGATCCTGATCGAAAAGGAACGGAGGTTGAGGGAAGCGCGGCGCGCCAAGCTGTCCGGCCCTCAACTATGGTGGCGCGGCTTCTGGGACCGTTTCCTCGCGTTGACGGTTTGCTATGGGCAGAAGCCGTTGAATGCCGGGTACTGGCTGGCGGGATTTTGGCTGCTTGGCACGCTCGCCTTCGCCTACATCCATGCGCAAGACCAGTTCAAGCCGAACAACGCCTTCGTCCTCCGCGCGGACGAGTGGGCCCATTGCTCGGCGGAACATGCGCCGCCCTTCGCTTATCTCGGGGACGCCGGGCAATCGCAGCTTGGCTGTTTCCACGCGCAGTCCGAGGCCAAGGGATTGCCTGCCTTCAACCCGTTCGTCTATTCGCTGGATGTGCTGTTCCCCCTTGTCCAGCTCGAACAACAGGTGCATTGGATCCCGGATGACGATCAGACATGGGGCGCGGCAGGCAAGGCGCTGGTCTATGTGCAGATCGTGATGGGGTGGCTGCTCTCACTGCTCGCCGTCGCGGGGTTGTCGGGGATTATCAAGAGTGACTGATGCTGCATGGGTCGAGGCCCAGTTCACCCGACGCGACAGCGCGTTCCGGTTCGCACGCTGGGGGCGGCCTCTGGTCCCCGTGATCGTCGGCACCAATGACGAGGGTTGCCGGGTCTTCGAAGCGGGCATCGCCGCTGTCGCCAAGGTCGCAGGCCTCGAGACAGGCGAGTTGGACCCCGAGTTGGGCGCGAACTTCCTGGTGTTTCTGGTGAACGACTGGGCGGAGCTGACCGAGGCTCCGAACCTGGTGCGCCTGATCCCCAATCTGACCGACCTGATCGCAACCCTGACCGAGCACGAGGCCAACCAGTACCGCGTGTTCAATTTCACCGAAGCGGGCGCGATCCGGCTTTGCATCACGATGCTGCGCTATGACGGCGAGCTGCAGCGGGTTTCCGCCCAGACGCTGGCCGTGGGGCAGGCGGTGCAGGGGATGCTGCTGTGGTCGGATGGCGCGTTCACGGACGAAAGCCCGATTGCGCTGACTGATGATGGCGTGTGCGTGGTCAAACCTTCGGTCGCCGCGCTGTTGCGGGCATCCTATGACCCGGTTCTGCCGGATGCCAGCATCGACACCAGCCTTGCGTTGCGGTTGGCGGCGCGGATGGCTCAGGGGTGAGGGTCGGCGATTTTGGCGACCAGTTCGACCGTGTTGCCCTCCGGGTCCTCAGTGAAGATGCCGCGCCAGCCGATCCAGGGGAACTCCTCGACGCGGTAGCTGAGCCCTTGCGTTTCGTACCAGGCGATGACCGCGTCCTGTTCCTGCGCAGCAACTGTCAGCGCCAGATGGTGCAGGGATCCCGCCGCCCCGGTCACAGGCCTGCCCGCGCTGGTCGGTTGCACGGCGCGTTGCGGTGCATCATGCTGGAACAGCGCCAGCACCGCCATGTGACCGCCATGGCTTTCACCAAGCTGGTAGAAGACGATCCCGCCCCTGTGCCCGCCCGAGAGAAGCTCCAGCCCGAGCACATCGCCATAGAACGCCATCATCGCCTTGAGATCGGCGCAGCGTATGGCGATCTCGCCAAGGGCACGGACCTGAAAACCTCGTGGCATGTGTTGCTCCTTGTACGACCCTGCGGAACAGCTTAACTCGCAGACACCCCGGAGAGAAAGCCCATGCCGCTACAGAACCGCGTCACCCCGTTCGGCGAGATCACCAAAGCGTCGTGGCGCGGTGCGTGGACCGGCAATCGGGGATGCCTGCATGACGGCGCGGGGGAGTTGGGTGTGCGGCGGTGGCGCCATCAGAACTGGGTGTGCTGCCAGTTGGAGTTTCGAGGGCGCAAGCGCGACCCGATGCCTCCGAACCGGTGGACAGCGCTGTTCTTCTGGGACGAAGCAGTTGCATTGACAGCCGGACATCGGCCGTGCGGCGAGTGCCGGTACAAGGATTACCAAAGGTTCATGGCGGCATGGCGTACGTCAGGCCTGCCAGGCGCGAACCCGCGTGAGGTCGACAAGCATCTCCACCGGCACCGCGTGACCCGCACCCGCGCGCAGGTTAGATACACTGCGCGGCCCGCTGATCTGCCGGATGGTACATTCTTCATGGTCCCCGAAGGCGAGCACATGCCGATGCTGTGGTGGGGCGGTGCGATGCATCACCTGTCTCTGGCGGATGGGCGCTATTATGATGCGGGGCTCGCGCCAGACAGCGTTGCCGTTCTGACACCAAAGCCCATGCTCGAGGTCTTGCGTGCGGGATACGTGCCGGACACGCGCCTCATGTCTCGGGACGGGTAAGGTTCTCCAGCTGGGCCATGCCGATGGCATGGTAGCCGCCGTCGACGAACAGAATGTCGCCCGACGTCGAGGCGCCCAGATCCGACAACAGATAGACCGCGGCACCACCGACATGTTCGAGCGCGGCATTGCTGCGCATCGGCGCATTGTCATTCGTTGTCTTGAACACACGCCGGGCACCACCGATCGCGGAACCGGCCAACGTCCGCATCGGACCGGGTGAAATCGCATTCACGCGAATGCCCTGCGGCCCAAGATCATTGGCCAGATACCTGACCGACGCCTCAAGCGCTGCCTTGGCGACGCCCATGACATTATAGTTCGGCATCACCCTTTGGGCGCCCAGATAGGTCATGGTGACCATAGCACCGCCATCGGGCATAAGCTCGGACGCGCGCCGTGCCACGTCCACGAACGAATAGCAGGAGATATCCATCGAGTTCAGGAAGTTCGCCCTGCTCGTGTCGGCGAACCGGCCCGTCAGCTCGGCCTTGTCGGAATAGGCGATCGCATGCACCACGAAGTCCATACTGCCCCATTGATCCTTGATGGCATCAAAGACAGCGTCCATGCTTTCGGGATCTTGAACGTCCGCGTCCATCACGATCTTGGATCCAACGCTTTCGGCAAGTGGCTTCACCCTGCGCTCGAACGCCGCACCCTGGTAGGTGAACGCAAGTTCGGCGCCCGCTTCATGCAGCGCCTGCGCGCAGCCCCACGCAATCGAGTGATTGTTGGCGACGCCCATGACAAGGCCGCGCTTTCCATGCATGAGGTTGCTCATCCCCAAGCCCCGCTCACTCTTGGAACCTGCTGAGCGCAAGTGTGGCGTTCGTACCACCAAAGCCAAAGCTGTTCGAGAGGACCGTGTCCAGACCCGCATTGTCCACACGCGTCGTTGCGATCTCTTCCGGCTTCAGCGCCGGGTCGAGATCCGTGACATTGGCCGAAGCCGCTATGAAATCACCTTCCAACATGAGGATGGAGTATATTGCCTCCTGCACGCCCGTTGCGCCCAGAGAGTGCCCTGTCAGGGATTTCGTTGACGAAATCGGGGGGATCGCCTCGCCAAACACCCGGCGACAGGCTTCCACTTCGGTCACGTCGCCTGCAGGCGTCGAAGTGCCGTGCGCGTTGATATAGCTGACTTTATGCTCGCCCAGCGTGGCCGTGGCCAGACGCATGGACCGCTCGCCGCCCTCGCCCGAGGGCGCAACCATGTCATGACCGTCCGATGTTGCGCCATAGCCGGTAACCTCGGCATATATCTTGGCACCACGCGCCTTGGCGTGTTCGAGTTCCTCAAGCACCACGACCCCTGCCCCGCCCGCGATAACGAACCCATCGCGATTGGCGTCAAAGGCACGGCTGGCGGACTGAGGTGTGTCATTATACTTCGAACTCATCGCGCCCATGGCGTCAAACAGGCAGGACAGTGTCCAGTCCAGTTCCTCGCCACCACCCGCGAACACGATATCCTGCTTGCCGAATTGGATCTGCTCAACTCCATTGCCGATGCAATGCGCAGACGTAGAACAGGCCGAAGTGATGGAATAGTTTACGCCCTTGATCTTGAACGGTGTCGCAAGACAGGCCGAGTTGGTCGATGACATGCCACGCGTGACCATGAAGGGACCCATGCGCTTTGGCGCGCCCTTCTCGATGACGATCTTGTGCGCCTGAAAGAGGTTCTTTGTCGATGGCCCGCCCGAGCCCATGACGATGCCCGTACGTTCGTTGGACACTTCATGCTCGGCAAGCCCGCTGTCGGCAATCGCCTGTTCCATGGCGATGAAGTTGTAGGCAGCCCCATCACCCATGAAGCGCAACTGGCGTTTGTCGATGGCTTCCGTCAGATCGATCTGCGGCGCTCCGTGGATCTGGGAGCGAAACCCGTGCTCGGCATAGTCCTCGGCAAACACGATGCCGGACTTACCCTCGCGCAGTGATGCGGTGACTTCCTGCGCGGAATTCCCGATGGATGATATAATTCCAATCCCGGTGACGACGACACGGCGCATGGCGGGCTCCCTTCTGGTCTTTGCGGGGACTTAAGCCTCGGCCGGGTCCTGGAACAGACCCACCCGCATATCTTTGGTCTCGTAGGCTACCTGACCGTCCAATTCGACTGTGCCATCAGCGATGCCCATCTTGAGCCTTCGGTCGATGACACGTTTGAAATTCACGGTATAGCGCAGCAGTTTCGAAGCAGGCGTCACCATTGCCGAGAGCTTCACTTCGCCGACGCCAAGCGCGCGGCCACGGCCCTGCATTCCGAGCCAACCGAGGAAGAACCCGGTCAGTTGCCACAGGCCATCCAGCCCAAGACAACCCGGCATCACGGGATCGCCCTTGAAGTGGCACTGGAAGAACCAGAGGTCGGGGTTCACCTCGAACTCGGCAATCACCTGACCCTTGCCATGCTCGCCACCATCTGCGGTGATCGAGGTTATACGGTCCACCATCAGCATGGGTGGTTCGGGCAACTGGGCATTGCCGGGGCCGAAAAGCTCGCCCCGCGCGCATTGCAACAGCGCATCCAGTTCATACGAATTTGGCCTATCGCCCATGCGGCCCCTCTTCCGGCTGGCGTTCCTTTTCGCTTCCCCTAGCACCGGGATCGCGGACGCACAAGCACTGCACCCCGCAACAACGCCTCACAAGGCTTTGTCATTGGGGAATTATTACGATATGTATGCTCTCTGACACGGCGTAAGACGCGCAACGGCGTAAAGAGCAATGACAGAAGCAAACAATTACCAGGTTGGCATAACGCCGGAACGTCGCGCGAAAGCGTGGCTTGCCACGGCTGGGCTGCGCCCGACACGCCAACGCACAGCGCTTGCAGGATTGCTGGTAGGAGACGGGCATAATCGCCACGTCACAGCCGAAAGCCTGTTCGAAGCGGCGGGCCGGGCCGGCGTCTCGGTCTCGCTGGCAACCGTCTACAACACGCTCCGCTCGTTTACCGAGGTCGGACTGCTGATGGAAATTACGGTTGACGCCCAGCGCAGCTACTTCGACACCCGCACGGATGACCACGCGCATTTCTACTGGGAGGACGAGGGGCATCTGACCGATGCACCGCCGGGTGCGGTGGCCTTTGCCAAACTGCCCGAACCGCCTGAAGGTGCCGAGATCGAACGGGTGGATGTCGTTCTTCGCGTGCGGCGCAAAGCCTGACCCCGATCCTGTCCGGGATCTTACGACCTTCATTGTCGGAAATCTGGAAATTTCTTCGAAGGGATTTGCCGGATAGACCTGTCTGCATATTCCGAGGCCAGCCGCGAGCCCTGTTCCGTGCCAACCCGCATCGCTTTTCTGAACACGCATCCGATCCAGTACTTCGCGCCGCTTTACGCCGATCTGAACCGGGCGGAAGACCTGGAGATCACCGCGCTCTACCTCACAGACGTTTCGCTGCGAGGCGGCGTGGACAAAGGTTTCGGGCAGGTCGTATCCTGGGATGTGGACCTGCTGGCGGGATATACTGCCCACTTCGCGGCCTCTGCAAAAAGTGCGCAACTGAATGGCGGCTTCTTCTCACTCATGGCCCCAGACCTCTGGCGCACGATCCGGCGTGAGCGCTACGATGCGCTTGTGATCTTCGGGCACAACAAGCTGGCCCAGCAAATCGCCCTGCTTGCCGCACGCTCAGTGGGCACACGTGTATTCTACCGCGCTGACACGCATCTGGGGAAAACACGCGCCGGGCTCAGACGTCATATCAGGCCGTGGATCATGGGAGCGTATTTCAGGCTGTTCCATGGATGCCTCGCAATTGGTCAGCAAAACCAAGCTTACTACAGGGCCATGGGCGTGCCCGACCACAAGATCTTTCGCGTGCCCTTTGCCGTCGACAACGCGCGCTTTGCCGAGCAGTCGGAGATGTCCGAGGACGCCCGCAAGGTGCTGCGGGCTGAGTGGGGCGTGACTGACGATCGCCCTGTAGTGAGCTTCGCTGCGAAACTGGTCGCACAGAAACGGCCCTCGGAACTGATCGAAGCCTGCGCATTGCTTGCCGCGCGCGGTGTTCGGTTTCACCTTCTGATGGCAGGAGCAGGACCCGAACAGGCATCACTTGAAGCACTCGCGGCGGAACGCCTGCCCCCCGGCAGCTATCACTTTCCGGGGTTCGTGAATCAGAGCGCCTTGCCGGCCATGTTTGGCGCCTCGGAGGTCTTTGTGCTGCCCTCGACCAATGAAGCTTGGGGGCTTACGGTCAATGAGGCGATGGCAGCGGGCCTGCCGGTGGTGATATGCCGCGAGATCGGCTGCGCGCCAGACCTGCTGTGCGATGGCGAAAACGGCTATGCGCTCGCCCCCGGCGACGTGGCGGGCATGGCCGATGCGCTGGAAAGCGTCATTGCAGATCCGGCTCACCAACGCGCCATGTCCAATGCCAGTCGCAAGATCGTTGATCGATTCAGCTTCGCCGAATGTGAAGCTGGACTGCGTCAGGCTGTTTCGGGGACTGCGGACGTCTAAAGGTTCTCGGCCATCAGATGATCGGAGAACTCGAACGGCACGCCGGGCTCGTTCTTGACCGACCGGATCTGCAGCGAGGTCCGCACATTTGCGACATTGTCGGTAGCAGTCAGATCATCCGTCAGGAATGTCTGGAAAGTCAGCAGGTTCGGCGCGACGCATTTAAGCAGAAAGTCGATGTCGCCGTAAAGCATGTGGCACTCTCGGACCAGCGGCCAGTCCATGCATAACTGCTCGAAGGCTTCAAGGTCCGCTCCAGCCTGGCTTTTCAGGCTGACCATCGCCAGAACAGTGACCTCGTAGCCCAAGGACAACGCATCCAGCTGAGCATGATAACCCTGGATCAGCCCTGTTTCTTCCAGCGTGCGCACTCGGCGGAGGCAGGGAGGTGCTGATATTCCAACCCGGCGCGACAACTTGACATTCGTCATACGCCCATCCGCCTGCAACTCTTCAAGGATCTTGCGATCGATAAGATCCAGCTTCAGTCCCGCCATAGGTCGTTGCGCCCCTCGCTGTCTCGGATAAGCTGTCCCGGTCGCGATATGCTCCGCGCCACCCGCATGACTTGCCTACTTTTGACCTAATGGGAAAGCAAGATTATTACGCAGTTGGGCAACTTTTGGAAATAAGGTCATGGCAAAAGCGTTAACGCTGTGGGTTCTAACCGATGGTCGGGCAGGACATCTGGCGCAGGCAATGGGCCTGGCAGAAGCGATTGCGCGGGCACGCCCTGTTGAGATCGAGACAAGACCCGTCACAATGAAACCCTGGGCGATCAAGCTGCCCGCCACAGTACTGCATGGGCTGGGACGGGCGATTAGCCTGTTCCCGCGCGCAGCGCTCGACTATGGTGGCGCCGATCTGCGCTGGCCCTGGCCCGACTGTGTCATCAGCGCCGGGCGTCGGACAGCGCCCGTTGCCGCATGGATGCGCAGGCAGCATGGTGTGACAGCTATCCAGTTGCTCGACCCGAAGATTGCACCAAATGCTTTCGACGCTGTGCTGGTGCCTGGTCACGACAGCCTGCAGGGGGCGAATGTCCACACCAGTCTGGGGGCGTTGAACCGTATCACCTCTCAGCTCATCGACAACGCGAGCGTGGCCATCGCTGACCAGGTCAGCGCGCTGGCACCGCCACGTATCGGCGTTCTCATCGGCGGGCCAAGCGGGTCCGCGGAATTTTCAGAGGCCGATGCGGCGCGGCTTGGCCTGGCACTGGAAAACATTGCCACAGACCATACCCTTCTGATTACCACATCGAGGCGCACACCTCCAGTGGTCAAGGAGATGTTGTCCAAAGCGTTGGGAGACCGCGCAGCGATCTGGTCACCGGATGGTGCCGTCAATCCCTATCCTGGAATGCTGGGTCATGTAGAGAATGTGCTTGTGACGGAGGATTCCGTCAACATGGCATCAGAGGCGGCCTCGTGCGGCTTGCCCGTCCATGTTTTCCCAATCAGCAGCGTAGCCAGCAAACTTGCTCAATTTCACGAGGATCTATCAGCTTATGGCGCTAGCCGCCGTTTCACCGGAGCTCTGGAACAGTGGGAATACACTCCCCTCGCAGAGGCAGATCGACTGGCCAATGACCTGATCCGCCGCGGCATCATATGAGGCGCGGGGAAGTTCCCGCCCATTTGGAGGGGCACATCAGTAGAACTTACGCTGCGATTTTCGGGCTCATTGTTGGCATTGTTCCGCCGCCGAATGCGTCTCTGCGTTCGGTTGCCCGGCGGGGCATCGTCCACTGGTATCCCCCGACAGGTTGCAAGAGACCAGCTCAAAGGTTCATGTGGCGTGGCAGCAGGTTGCGATACGTCTTGTCATCGGTGTCGTGCTGGAGATTCAAGCCCACGCAGCAAAGCTCTCGGTGAATTTCTCCCAATCCTTCGCCAATCTACTGCTCCGGCCAAGTAACGGAGGGTTTATTCGACAACACGTCTTCGGGGCAAAAACTCAAAACAACCTGCCGTGCCGGAGCCCCTGATGACTGCGATGTTCCGAACGCCGCAGCCATTCATCATGCCCGCAATTTCTTGCCCGCACATCCCTCATCCCCAATGACATGACGAAGCCATGAGAAAACGTCCGCAGGCGGGTTGTTCGGAGGCGGTCACCTCGCCTTGCCGCTGGCAACACCAGAGCGATCAGCACCCATCGACGCTCCGTCAAATCGCTTGGATAGCGAAGATGGTCACGTTTGTACTGATCTCGAGAATTGTCGGCTCAAGCAGTCTCAAGCCATGTCGCCCATATTCTTCCAGACAGGGATGGCGAACACAAGCTGCGGATATCGCTGAACTACTTTCAGATCGGGCTCTGAGATTGTCGTTCGAGCCATGATGCTCTGATATCCGGTCAGTCCTTGCAGAATAGGTAGGGCCGATCACATTCGCGCGCGGCCATGTTTGGGACCAGCGATATACCGCGCCCACACCACCGTCGAATGGCAACCTCGAGAAGCAGACGCAGTTCATTCGGCTAGGAAGAACTGAAAAAAACTCCGGCAAGCGGCTTACTCGATGGGGAAACAGTTGGTTGTTTGCCCCTGCATCTCATGCAGGGATGTCAACAAGCTTGCCTCTGGGAATCTCACA
>JBGCFK010000398.1:0-5413 GCA_045106875.1 Paracoccaceae bacterium
GATTGTGCAGTGTCGTTGGTGTTGGTCCTCGCGGCCTGCCGGCATTCCGTAGCCGTCCTGCCAGCCGTAGACAGTGGTCTGATCTGGTGACATTGGCACACATCAAAAAACAATCCCGCCTCAGTCTGGGTAGCTATGGCAGGTCACACCGCCCTGCTGCTCCTTGATCATGCTGATGATCTGCTTGTCTGAGAACCGTGACGTCTTCATATTCCGCCTCCAATGCCTTGGACGGATCCTGCTTAAAACTGGAGAGGTTTTGAGGGCTCAGGTCAGCATCTTAATGCGTCTGGCCTCCCGCATCCGCCAGTCGAGCATCCTCAACAACAGAAGGGATTTTGCCCGGCACCGGTGGCTACGTGAAGCATTGAGCGTGGCGGCCCGGTTCTGCGATGCTTGCGCCTCGCGGCGGAAAGGCGGCGCGTACAAGATACCGCTTCAGATTCCATTCCCAGAACTTGGAAGTGATGCCAGAATACGCTTCGCCTCAACCGTTGCACTTCACGATGGAACGCGGGGAATTTTACTTTTGAACGCTAGCAATCATAGGGCGCAGCACCTTCTTTGCGGTCAGCGCCGTCCTTGACTGTCGGGGCGTCACCACTGCGGGGATGGCAAAGAGCCCTGTGCGGTTCCCGACGGCTGGGCGAAACATCGTCACACCAGTGACCTGATAGTCTCCAAGTGAAACACGCGCATGCACGCGTTGTTGCAGGACAAGCCTGTCGGGGGCCGCCCCATCCAAGTTGGCCTCGCTGTTGACAACCCGGTAGCCAGGTTGGTCTTCAAAGACGCGAGACATGAAGCTCTTGTAGGCCTCGGCATCATCTTTCTCCTTGGCACGGCGATCAAACCCGCTTTGGAACATGTCCTGCCCCGGTAGTGTATTCACGTAGTAGAGGACTTTCGTCTCACCAGAAGTGGCTTGGCCAAGCACGGTGAAGCTGGTCCTGCTGTTGGAGAATTTGACCTGATACGGGCAATAGTGTTTCGCCTCAAGGCCTTCGGGGAGGTGGCGATAGAAGGTGATACCGTTCACGGTGCTGGGCCACTGAGCAGGCTCGAGGCCAACGCGGCGGTAGGCCTGATCAGGGATGGGGAAGGGCGCGCACGCTGAAGCCGACTGCGAACTGGCATAAGTTGCCGCGGATTGAGTTTGCTCCGTCCCACTGGTGTCCCGGTTGCGCGCCTGATCGCGGCGCCGTCCCTGTCCAGTTCCCTGTCCTGGCCCGCGAGGAGTGGGCGGGCCAAGCCGGGCCTCGCGCAGGGGCGGGTCGCCGGCTGCGATGTCTCGGCAGCCGGTCGCGCTGCAAAGGCTTACCTGTCCCTCGGCGACAGTGAAACGATCATCGGACTCGTACGGTTGGATTTCGACTGCACCTTCGTCGACCCTTACAACCAGTCCCGATCCGGAGACCAGCTCTGCCGTGAAGTCAGTCCCCCTGAGCCCGATGGTGGCGACAGGCGTGTTCAGTTGATATCGGTCGGAAGGCATGCGCCCACTGATCATGCGCAGGGCGCCTCGACCCAAGGAGATAACGGCCTGTCCGACAGTGCTATCCGGTTCATATACGAAGCTGTCGATGACGATATCGGAATTGGGCAGTAATACGAGCTGGGACCCGTCATCCATGGCGAGCGCCATCTCACCGACACCATCTGTTTCAAGGCGCGCATAGCGAATGACGGCATCACCCTGGTTCAGGAAATCGATGCCGCCCGCCTGAATCTGAAACCCGGATTGGTTGATCTCGGCGACTTGGCCCGCCCTTTCGATCGACTGGGCTTCCGTCGGGCCGGGATAGGAGACCATGGCCGCCGCAAAGGCGCAGACAAGGTATGGACTGGTCCGATATGCCATCATCTGCTCCAGAGTTTGATACGCGACGACGCCAAGTTTGGGACAAGAGTGCTGAGATCCAGTGTGCGGGAATGGTTAACGGGTGTCAGACAGCAGCTCGGACGTGGTCATTGGAAGGAGAACGACCATTGCAATCAGCAGCCAAGGCTGCCCACGCTGGCTGTTCCGCGATTGATCCCAGCGAAAGTTGTCAAACAACTCCCGGATTTACGGTCTAAGGTGACGTTGGGACTTACGGATGGCGCTGCGCAAGGCTTTCCAGCCTGCGCTCAGTCGGACGATGTTGCCTCCCAATTTATTTTCTGCCCGGTGCCAGAAAGAGCCATGATGTAGAATATCTGGCGCTTGGCGATCCGCGCAGATCAGTCCCGCATTCTCCAACCAGTTTGAGGGTCAGGGACGGCCCCAGTTCGTGGATCTGTGTCGGATAAAATCCGGATGGCATCAAAAGTTGCTGCACGTGCATGAAAAAAAATGGCGTGCCGACCTGTTTGGATTTCCCTTGCAACTTGGGCAATTGATCAAACCGATAATCTTGCTCAGCGACCAGCGTATCTGGCAGAACTTCGAGGTTACGATAGCATTCCAGCATCTTTGACCGGTAAAAGTCATAAAAGTGCAGTAACTGGGGCAGGGTAAAGACATGCTTTGGTAGGCCTTCACACTTCTCCACAACAGTCATCGACCATACCAAGAAGCAGTTTCCAGAGGATGTGGGTTTATTGAGATTTGGCCGCTGTGGCAGCATTCGAACCCACTGCCACATCGATGCTTTCTACATCAGTCGGCTTGGATAGCAAAACCCGGCTGCCCACCAGGATGACTGCTGCGCACAGCATCAGGACCTGGAACAGCCCGTCGAATCCCCAATTCGCCTGAATGATCGCGATCAACGGCAGGGCTGCTGAAAACGCAAGGAAACTGACCAGATAGCGAGCACCGAAGGCGCGCGACCGGGATTGTTTCGAAGCTGTCGTGCCGATCAGAAAATCGTTAACAGGCACCTGACCGAAAACCCCCAGCATGACACCAAGAGCTACCGCAAACACTGCCAGATCAGTTTGCCCCGGCATCAACAGAAAGGCCACGATCTGCACGGACGTCACAAGCGCCAGAGTGGGGCGTGCGCCAACCCGGTCGAGCATGTATCCGGTCACAAGCTGTGCCAGCGAAGCTGTTGCGAAGACCACGAATGCAAGTGCGCCAATCACCGAGGCCGACTGCACCTGCAATGACGCGAATGCCGTCGCGATTTGATCGGCCAATCCGGCGAGGCGTTCCTCGAAGATCTCTGGCAAAGCCACTGTGGTCGATTGGAATACAACACTCCCCAGGACTGCAGTCATGTAGACGCACAGCAGCACGCGCCATATTGGTCCGTAACTGGCGGGTTTTGCCACGGCAGCTCCGCCTACCGGCACGACGGCCTGAGCCTCGATGTCGCGGGAGACTCTCAGATAAGGCAGTGCAAACATGATCGAGATCACGCCCGGCACAAAGAACGCTGAACGCCATCCCATCATGTCGATCATGACGCCAGTGACAAGCGCTGCGCATCCAACGCCTAGATTACCCCAAATGCCGTTCACGGCCAGCCGCATCCCGGTCTTTTTCCAACGCGCCGTCACAATTGCCAACCCGACAGGATGATAAATCGCTCCGAACACACCAATGCAAAACAACCCCGCACCCATCTGTAGCGGTGTCTGGGCAAACCCAGTAAGGATAGACGACAACCCGATGCCTACGAAGAACACCACCATCATCCTGTCCCGACCCCAGTGATCAGCCAGAATGCCCATCGGCAGAGCACATAGTGCAAAGGCCGCAAACCCCGGTGTGCCATAGATCAGCAAATCGGCATAGCTCATGCCCCAACCGCCGCTCAGCGCCAGTGCCGCGACAGTCGCGAAGATCAGCATGAAGTAGTGGTCTAGAAAATGCCCCACGTTCAGAAGCAGGAAGTATTGAGTATCTCGCGTGAACATGTTGGCCTCGTTCCTGTTGAAGCCTTAATGCGCCAAGCGTATCGTCGATGTATAGACCAAGATCGTCAAAAACCGGACAAAATGGCACTGCGAGTTGGGACGCACAGCACGGATCCGCGGGATTGTCACGACTTGCCGCAGGACCTTGCCGTTCTGCCTAAGCGATTTCCAGACGGCTTCCAGATCGCTCTGCATCATCACAGGCGCGATCAGCTGACCTATGCGGTCTCTGGCATCATGCATATTGGAACCTCGGAAGACGTCTGATGAGTGCCACCGGATCGTGCACTGCTGGTGCCAGCAGGTACCAAACACAGCATCGAGGTCCGGGCGACGTGGAAATGCGCCTGCTCTTCATCACGCCGTCAAAGCCTACTGAAATCAAGGTCCTGCTTCGGCAAAAAGGAACGACCCATCGTTAAGGCGGCGCTCAGGACAGCTTGCGAACAGGATACACTGGCGGACTCAAAAGAACACTGGCCAAGCTGATCGAGGCGCTTCAGCCGCGAAACAACAAACTCGCCGAGCTGATGCCCCGTGCCGAAGGCGATGTCCTTGCCTACAAGAATTTCCCGCAAAACCATTGGCGCCAGATACATTCAACGAACCCGTTTGAGCGTCTGCACAAAGAGATCAAGCGCCGCACAAATGTCGTGGGCATCTTTCCCAATGACGCCTCCACCCGACGCTTGGTCGGCGCGCTGATGCTCGAGCAGAATGACGAGTGGGCCGTGACGCGCCGATACATGGCACTGGAAATCGTCGCGGCCATCTGCGAGGAAAAACCATCGACCCGGCAAAGATCGCCGCCCTCTAAACCGGCTCAACACTCAGCCAGAGAACAATATAACCACGCCGAGGGACACTACCACAGCGATCACATTCGCCGCTCGCCATCTCTCATCTGCGAAAGGTAGTGTCCAAGTTTAGTACCATGCGCGGACTTGGTCCCTTCCTCTCCCCTGAAGAGAGCACTATGCGTATGATCTGTTGAACGTGATTTCGATTTGTGAGACAAAACTTGGTCAAAGAAATTCAGCGCGGAACTCTAAGTGTCTGAAATCATTGGTTAGGCCCCTTAGCTCAACTGGATAGAGCAGCGGACTTCTAATCCGCAGGTTCGGGGTTCGAGTCCTCGAGGGGTCGCCAACAAAATCAATAACTTAGCTAGGCCTGGTTTTGTTCTGAAGGTGTATTTTGCACACCATTTTGCAGATTCTGTCCCGGTTTCGCCCCCGCCGACTGCAATTTTGCCAGCACGGCATCCGATATAGCTGGGTCCAGAACTCTGTACCTCTCGATCATCTCGGCAGCGGTTAGCGGTGACCACCCCATGTGTATCGCGAGTTCTGGGACCCAGACCCCTGACAGCACCAGTCTCAAAACTGCACTCCCTCGGGCATCGTAGAGGCGAAGTTCCTCCCTAGAGCGGAACCCGATCTGAGTGAATCGTGGGGGATTCCCATCGGGCCTGTTTTCTGATTCATAATTCTGACCGGGGAGGGAGGCCGGTCAGGATGTCCAAGGCTCTTTCTGTCGATCTTCGAACACGTGTCCTTGCCGC
>JBGCFK010000399.1:0-14887 GCA_045106875.1 Paracoccaceae bacterium
CTTCGAGGCCATTGGACAGCCCAATTACGGCCCGCACGCCTTCCGGCACATGCTGGCACGCCATGCGGTGAACACCTCCACATCAGTCGCCGAGTTCGGTGCCAACTCCCAGAACCTCGGCCACACCGATGTCCTGACCACCCTGCGCAGCTACGGCCAGATCAGCCGCGAACGTCAAAGGGAGTTGGTGACGGGGTTGATCGAAGATGTGTGATGCCTCGATCTGCCGATGCTAGCGCGGTAGCTGTCTTAGGTGCGATTGTGGGAGCAAGTGTGGGAACAACTTTGTGTTCCTGGAGGATTATTGAATTAAAACAAGTTCTTATGGGAAGATTCTGGCGGAGAGACAGGGATTCGAACCCTGGAGACGGTCTCCCGCCGACACACTTTCCAGGCGTGCGCCTTCGACCACTCGGCCACCTCTCCGGCGCGGCGGACACTAGTCCCAGCCCATTCGCAACGCAAGGGGCGAACTGATGCCGGGACAGGCTCATCGCTTGCTTTATTTCCGGCAAGGGACCATATGCCCGACTGGGACGGAGCGAAATTCTCAGGGGAGCACGCCTTGCGATTGTTGCGCAGGCTTTTCAGCAGTGACGAGGCGTTGCCCACGGGTGGTGACGTGGCGATTGCGCCTGAGCGCACCGTCTACGTAATCGGTGATGTCCATGGCCGTGACGACCTTCTGGTGCGGCTCCTCGAGAAGATCGAAGCTGATGCCGCGAAAGTGCCTGCCGATCCACCAGTGATCATTTTGGTCGGAGACTACGTGGATCGCGGCGAGGATAGCGCGGCGGTGCTGCGCAGGGTCTTTGCCCTCGATAACGCTTCCGAAGATGTGATCTGCTTGCTGGGCAATCATGAATGCATGCTGCTCGATTTCATCGACGCAGCTTCCGACACGGGTGGCCGCTGGCTGCGTCATGGCGGACTTCAAACGCTGGGCAGTTTTGGCATCGGCGGTGTGACGGACACGTCTCCTGCCGCTGCATTGGAGGAAGCGGCGGCCGCCTTGGCCATTGCCATGGGGGATGACCTTGTTGCCTGGCTGCGAAACCGGCCGCTGGACTGGCAATCCGGCAATCTCGTGGTGACCCATGCAGCGCTTGATCCGGAGTTGCCCGTGGACTCTCAACCCGATCGTTTCAAACTCTGGGGCCATCCGGAATTCATGCAACGGGGCGGGCCGCCGGGCCTTTGGGTCGCCCATGGCCATGTGATAGTGGACCTTCCCGAAGCCAGAAAAGGGCGGATATCTGTTGATACAGGCGCCGTCTTTACTGGCAAGCTGACCGCAGCGGTGCTTCGGCCGGGCGGCGAACCCGAGTTTATCCAGACATGACAGTTTCGACATGCACTGCGGCAGAGCTGCAAACCTGGCTTACGGATGGTAACGAACTTGCGCTGCTGGACGTGCGTGAGGCAGGCCAGATTGGCGAGGGCCACATCCTCTTCTCGGCCCCCGTGCCCTACAGCCGGTTCGAGATAATGCTGCCCCAGCTTGCACCAAACCCTGCCGTTCGCATGGTGTTGGTCGACAATGACGACGGTGTCGCCCTCCGAGCAGCCGCGCGGGCGGAGGCACTTGGGTATACGGCCGTACACGTCCTGGCGGGCGGTGTTCTGGGGTGGGCGAGCTTGGGCCGGACGCTGTTCAAGGGCGTAAACGTACCCAGCAAAGCCTTTGGCGAGTTGGTTGAGCACGCTTGCGATACGCCGCGCTTGTCTGCAGCCGAGGTGCAGGAACGTGCCGCCGAGATCGTGCTGATAGATGGTCGCCCGGCGAACGAGTACAATCGCATGACAATTCCAGGTGCGCAGAACTGTCCGAACGGAGAACTCGCCCTGCGGATTGGCACTCTGGTCCCGGACCCCACAATTCCCATTGTGATCAACTGTGCCGGGCGCACTCGATCGATTATTGGCGCGCAAACCTTGCGGGATCTGGGATTGCCCAACCCTGTCTATGCGCTGGAGAACGGGACGCAGGGCTGGACCCTGTCGGGTCTGGAACTGCAACGCGGCGCCAAGCCCAAGCTTGCAAAACCAGAAGCAGATCTGTCATTGCGGCTTGAACTGGCTAAGGAATTGGCCCGACGTTACGGCGTTGGAACCATTTCTACCGCTGCACTGACCCAGTGGCAAGCCGATCAGAGCCGCACGACCTTCTTGCTGGATGTCCGCACCGCCGAAGAACGTGCCGAGGCACCTGCGCCCGCTGCTGTGCATGCACCCGGTGGTCAGTTGGTGCAAGCGACGGACCAGTGGATTGGTGTGTGCGGGGCGAGGGTTGTCATCGTCGATGGCGGGGATGTGCGTGCGCTTGTGGTCGCGGCATGGCTGGCGCGACTGGGCCACGAGGTTCATGTTCTCGAGGGCGGGGTTCCGGCGTTACCCGAAACCCGGCTTCCAACCCAGAATATGCCGACCGATTTGCCGGTTGTTCTTCCAGCGGACCTACCGGGCGACGCCCGGATTTTGGATCTGCGGGCCTCGGCAAAATATCGTGCAGGGCACCTGCCCGGCGCCGAATGGGCAATCCGCCCGCGCTTGTCGATGGACTTTGGTTCTGCACCGATTGTGCTGATTGCTGATGATCCGGCAGTCGCTCAACTTGCCGCTGTTGATCTGAGAGAGGCAGGCGTTACTGACATCTCGCGGCTTGATCCTGCTTGGCAGAGCCCCGGCACGTCTTTGCAGTCAAGCACTGATACCCCGTCAGATACGGATCGGATCGACTATCTGTTCTTTGTGCACGACCGACATGACGGCAATCTCGCAGCGTCTCAGGCCTATCTCGATTGGGAAACCGGGCTGGTTGCGCAACTTGACCCGCGCGAGCGGGCAGTCTTCAAGATCTGATCCGGCCAGTTCTTCCTACGCGGCGCGGATCGGTGAGCGTGTCACGTTGTCAAGATTGGCCCCCTCGATCCGGAGCAACCGGGTGGGTGCGACCCGCTTTGGCGAATGGACTGCTCCTGGCCGATAGAAATGCGCATCGCCGGGCGCCAGCGTATAGACCTTCGTGGGCGCGACCAGTGCAGGGTCGCCCCCTGCGGCTGGGGTCGTAATCTGCCAGTCAGTCATGACGGTCTCGCCCTCTGCCTGGCCGTAGATCGCCCAGCTTGGACCATGGTCATGGGGGCCGGTCTCGGCGGCATCGCCATAGACATGTCCACAAATGCAAAAGCCAAGCTCCGGGTCTTCAAAAAGCACTTCACGCGGGTGCACACCTGGCGCGCGGTCGGCAAGATGAGTCGCGCTGAACCCGGGATCCGTCAGATATCCGCTGAGAAGATCACAGATTTTGTCTGCACAGGCCTCGATCGGTTGATCCTTCAGCAGGACCCGTATCCCGGCCGCCAGACTCTCCAAAGTATGTGCCATACGATCCTCCCTTGCCGAGTGCGGCAGATCCTGACTAGCATTCGTTCAAACAATCGCGCCGGAGCACGCTTATGTCCATGACCATCTTCACCAACGCCATGATGCTTGATGCCAGATCGGACGCGCCTCGCGAGGGATCACTGTTGGTGGATGGCGGCCGCATCAAGGAAATCTCGGATGGGCCGATCACCGCCGAGGGCGCACGGGTTATTGACCTCGGTGGACGCACGCTGATGCCCGGTCTGATTGACGCGCATGTGCACGTGAAGGCGACGGCGCTGGATCTCTCGGTACTGATGCGCACGCCTGTCAGCTATCTGATGGGCCAGACGCACGCGATCATGAAGGCGATGCTCATGCGCGGGTTCACCACTGTGCGCGATGCCGCGGGTGCGGACCGTGGGCTGGCCGATGCGGTGGACCATGGACTCTACACCGGCCCCCGGCTTCGCGTGTGCGGGCTGGCGCTGTCCCAGACCGGAGGGCACTCCGACACGCGGCCTGTGACGGTCATGTCGTATCCCTCCGACATCGAGCGCCACAATCACCTTCAACACCTGGGACGCATCGCTGATGGCGTCGACGAATGCAGGCGGGCTGCACGGGACGAGCTGCGCAAGGGCGCGCATCATGTGAAGATCATGGCGGGCGGCGGAGTATCCTCACCGTCCGATCCGATCGAGAACACGCAGTATTCAATGGATGAGTTGATCGCCATCAATGAAGAAGCCGCCGCCTGGCAGACCTATACCATGGCGCATACGTATACACCCGAGGCGATCACCATGTCGGTCAATGCGGGCGTGCGCACCTGCGAGCACTGTAACCTGATTGACAAACCCACCGCCGCGTTGATGGCCCAGAAGGGCGCCTATCACGTGCCCACCAACATCACCTATCATGCGCTTAACAAGCACGGTGCCGAATGGGGTTTCCCGCAGGTGTCCATCGACAAGCTGGGGATGATCGTCGATGTCGGGCTGGAAGCGGTCGAGAAAAGCAGGGATGCAGGCGTGAAGATCGGATTTGGGACGGACCTTCTGGGGCCGTGTCACCACTATCAGGCCGATGAATTCGGGTTGGCAGCGGAGGTCTTGGGCAACAAGGGCGCGCTTCACGCCTCTTTGGAAGTGAACCCAGAAATCATGCGGATGGACGATGTGGGGCGCCTTGCGCCCGGCTATCTTGCCGACCTGATCGCGGTGGATGGAAATCCGCTCGAGGACATTACCTGCCTGCATGATGACGGGGCCAAGATCCCGTTTGTGATGAAGGAAGGCGTGGTGTTCAAGAACCTGTTCTGACGCCAAAACCCTCCCGTTGGTGGATTGTTTCACGTGAAACATTCAATGAGAAGTTAATCCACAATGTGCAAAGATTTGCGCACAAACAGTCCCTGCTGGTCAGAAACGGCGATTGGTCTCGACGAATCTTGGTGATGTGTAAAGATCTGCTGAACGACACGTTAAAATCAAGCTCCTCTCCCCTCTTCATCTTGCTGAAAATACCTCGGGGTGCGGGGCAGAGCCCCGCGGAGCCCGAAGGGGTATATACACAACCGAAGGCTTGCGCGCGCGGACATACTCGTGTGTTGATGCGGCCAGAGGTATGATGTGACAATCGAGACGACCAATACAGTCATTGTAGGTGGCGGGCAGGCCGGTTTGGCGGCCAGTGCCCACATGGGCATGCTTGAAATTCCGCATATCGTGCTGGAGCGCGATCGGATCGCCGAAAGCTGGCGCACGCGCCGCTGGGACTCGTTAGTAGCCAATGGGCCCGCATGGCACGACCGGTTTCCGGCACGCGAGTTCGACGTCCCTCCTGACAGTTTCGCCAGCAAGGAGGACGTCGCGGCGTATTTCGAAGGTTTTGCCCAGCAGATCGAAGCTCCGATACGCTGCGGGGTCGAGGTGCAGGACGTCCAAAGGCTCGAAGCTCGGACCGGGTTTCGTTGCGAAACCTCCCAAGGTGTGATCGAGACGCACAACGTCATTGCAGCCACGGGTCCGTTCCAGATCCCTGTAATCCCGCCGCTGGTGCCCGAGAACGCGCCTTTTCATCAGATCCACTCGCATGTCTATTACAACCCCACGCAATTGCCCGAAGGCGGCGTGCTGGTCGTGGGTGCAGGGTCCTCGGGTTCGCAAATCGCCGAGGAATTGATGCGATCAGGGCGCCGGACATACCTGTCAGTCGGCCCGCACAACCGCCCGCCGCGCAGCTATCGAGGTCTCGATTTCTGCTGGTGGCTTGGTGTTCTGGGTGAATGGGACGTTCCCACGCTTGACCCACGCACGGCCCATATCACCATTGCAGTCAGTGGAGCAAATGGAGGGCGCACTGTGGATTTCCGGCGGCTGGCGAGCGAAGGGATGGTGCTGGTTGGTATGGCAAGCGGGTTCGAGAACGGCCTCATGACCTTCGCGCCAGATCTCGCCAAGAACATAGCAGCGGGGGATGCGAACCATATTGGAATGCTGGACAAGGCCGACGCATATGCTGCGCAACATGGCCTGGACCTGCCCGATGAGCCGGATGCGCGCCATATCGGTCCTGATCCCGATTGCGTGACGAGCCCTCTGAGGCAGCTGGACTTGGCCGCTGCAGGCATATCCACCATCATCTGGGCCACGGGCTACCGTCAGGATTTTGGCTGGCTCAATGTCAACGCATTCGGAGAGGACGGCAAGCCGGATCATCACCGTGGGATCTCGGCAGAGCCCGGGGTCTACTTTCTCGGCCTGCCTTGGCTGTCGCGGCGCGCCTCCTCATTCATCTGGGGCGTCTGGCACGATGCGAAACATATCGCGGACCATATCGCCGTCCAGCGCGGGTATCAGGCTCATCGCATTCAAGCTCAAGGATCGATCTGAGCGCGATGGTACGCCCTGCCACCCGTATCAGGACGCAGGTTGCGATCATCGGTGGCGGGCCGTCCGGTCTGTTGCTTGGCCAGCTTCTGCATCGCCGCGGGATCGACAACATCGTGCTGGAACGCCGCGACAAGACCCATGTGCTGTCACGGGTACGCGCAGGCGTTCTGGAGCGCGGGCTCGTAGACCTGATGCGCGAAGCCGGTGTCGGCGACCGGGTCACCGGCGATGGCCTGGCCCATGACGGCACGCTGATATGCTACGATGACCAGACTTTCCGTGTGGATTTCAAGACGCTTACTGGCCACTCTGTCATGGTCTATGGCCAGACCGAGGTCACGCGGGATCTATATGCTGCACGCGCGGTCGCGGCTGCGCCCACCATGTTCGATGTCGAGGATGTGGTGATCCAAGATGCCGATACCGACACCCCTTTCGTAACCTGTTCCGTCAACGGTGATAACAGACGGATCGACTGTGATTTCATCGCTGGATGTGATGGGTTCCACGGGATTTCGCGCAAGACCATCCCATCGGCAGTGCTGAAGGAATACGAGCGCGCCTACCCGTTTGGCTGGCTTGGCCTTTTGTCCGAAACACCCCCTGTGGATCACGAGCTTGTTTATGCCAACTCGGCGCGCGGCTTTGCGCTTTGCTCCATGCGCAATCCGAACCTCTCGAGATACTATATTCAACGCCCCGTAGCCGAAAAGGACACGGGCATGTCCGATGAGGCTTTCTGGGACGAGTTGCGCCGCCGTATTCCTGATCAACAGGCCGAGACGCTGATCACAGGCCCATCGATCGAGAAATCCTTCGCCGCGCTCCGGTCCTATGTCGCCGAGCCAATGCGCTGGGGTCGCCTGTTCCTGTGCGGGGATGCAGCACATATCGTGCCGCCCACGGGCGCGAAGGGGCTGAACACGGCAGCTTCCGATGTGCACTATCTCTATAATGGCCTTCGCCAGTTCTATGAGGAGCACGATCCCGAAGGCATCGACCGGTACTCAAATCGTGCGCTGGCACGAGTCTGGAAGGTCGAGCGGTTCTCGTGGTGGTTCACCTCTCTCATGCACCGCTTCCCAGACCAGAACAGTTTTGATCAGAAGATGCAGATTGCCGAATTGGACTTCTTGGCGGAAAATGAAAATGCACAGCGCGCCATGGCTGCCAACTATGTCGGGCTACCCTATTGATGTGAGGACAGTGCCGATGAATGTATTCGAGACGGAAGATGTACGGCTGCATTGGCGCGAAGATGGCGATCCATCGGGTGCGCCTGTGCTGTTCGCCAACTCGCTCGGCACCGATCTGAGGCTGTGGGACGCAGTTTTGCCCCTGCTGCCCAGGGGCCTGCGCTTTGTCCGATACGACAAGCGCGGGCATGGTCTTTCGGATTGTCCTGACGGACCCTACACGATGGAGACTCTGACGGCAGATGCCGCAGCGCTGATCGAAGGGCTGGCGCTTGGCCCGGTTGCTGTGGTCGGACTGTCCATTGGCGGCATGATAGCGCAAGGGCTGGCCGCAGGTCGGCCCGATCTGGTGAACGGCGCCGTCCTGTCCTGTACAGCGGCAAGGATGGGAACGCCCGAGATCTGGGAGGGTCGCATGGCGGCGGTGCGGGCGGGTGGCATCGACTCGATCGCCGATGCAGTGATGGAACGCTGGTTCAGCCCTAGTTTCCGCGCTTCGCCCAAGATGTCGCCTTGGCGGAACATGCTGACCCGTACCCCTGTCGCAGGTTATCTTGGGTGCAGTGGGGCGCTGGCCACTGCCGATCTGACTTCAAGCACGCCCGGCATTGACCGGCCGGTTATGGCTATCGCGGGCGAAGTCGATGGCTCCAGCCCTCCCGCGGTCGTAAAGGCCACCGCCGACCTGATCAAAGGGGCGCGGTTCCATACGGTTCCCGGTGTCGGCCACTTGCCATGCGTCGAGGCGCCAGAGGCCTATGCTGCGCTGATTTCACCTTTCCTGAAGGAGGTGATGGATGTCTGACGGGCCGGGCAGGTTCCTGTCTCGTGACCGCACCAAGCACCCGGCTGCCTTCCACCCTGCCTACAAATCCTCTGTTCACCGCTCACCAACCCGCGCGCTTTTGTCGTTTCCCAGCTCGCTTTCCGAGGAGACCGGCCCGGTCTTTGGACACTCGATCTTGAACGAAGGCGACAGTGACCTGATCACAAACTTCGCCAAGCCGGGAGAGGCCGCGATTGGCCCGCGCATCCTTGTGAATGGCCGCGTGCTCGACGAGAACGCGCGCGCTGTTCCTGGTGCACTGATCGAGATTTGGCAGGCCAACTCGGGCGGGCGTTATCGCCACAACAATGATGGCTACCTTGCGCCGCTGGATCCGAACTTTAGCGGTTGTGGACGGTGCATCACCGCCGAGGATGGGTCTTTTGAGTTCCGGACGGTCCAGCCGGGTGCCTATCCCTGGCCAAATGGACCCAACGCCTGGCGACCCATGCACATCCATTTCTCGGTGTTCGGGCACAGTTTTGCGCAACGCCTGATCACCCAGATGTATTTCGAGGGTGACCCGTTGATCCCGTTCTGCCCGATTGCGGGTGCGATCTCGGACCAAAGGGCGCTGGACAGGCTGGTCGCTCCGCTGGACTTGGATGCAGCAAAGCCCATGGACGCGTTGGCCTACAAGTTCGATATCGTTTTGCGTGGACGCCAACAATCCGTGTTTGAGAACCATGCGGAGGGGATGTGATGCCGCCGCATACCCGCCTGTTTGAAAGCCCCTCGCAAACCGCAGGACCATACGTGCATATCGGTTGCACCCCGGCTCATTGCGGGATCAGGCGTGACAGGCCGGATTTTGGAAGATCCATGATCAGCGGTCCTGTCGAGGGCCAGCAAATCACGATCAGCGGAGTGCTCTACGACGGGACGTCTGCACCGATCCCGGATGCCATGATCGAGATCTGGCAGGCGGATGCTGCCGGTCGGTTTCCAGGTCATGATCCGCGTGGGCAGGCCGCCCCCAACTTTACCGGATGGGGCCGTGCACCTTCGGACCCTCAGACTGGTGCATATCGGTTCACCACTGTCAAACCCGGCCGCGTGCCCTGGCCAGATGGTACTTTGCAAGCGCCTCATGTCTCGGTCTGGCTGGTCGCACGTGGGATCAATGTAGGGCTTCAGACACGCTTCTATTTTGATGACGAGCCGGACGCCAATGCCGAGGATCCAATCCTGAAGGCGATCAATGACGGCACACGAATCCCCAGCTTGCTTGCGCATCGGACTGCCGAGGGTCAGTATCGGTTCGACATTTACCTGCAAGGACCGCAAGAGACGGTCTTCTTCGACATCTAGAGCGTTTTCGGAGCAATCTGGACCAGTCGTATCGGAAATGGCCCGTGTGCGCATAGCGTGGCAGGGCATTTGCGAGTCAAATTGCTCCGAGAACGAACTAGGAAACGCCATGACCAAGCCTTGCATCATATGCGTTGCCATCACTGGCAGCGTTCCGCAAAAATCTGACAATCCGGCGGTACCAATCACCGTGGCGGAACAAGTCGAGTCGACGCACGCGGCCTTCGAGGCAGGCGCGAGCATCTGCCATGCCCATGTGCGAATGGGAGACGGCACCCCAACCTCGGACCCGGACCGCTTCGCACGCCTGAAGGAGGGGCTGGACACGCATTGCCCCGGCATGATCACACAGTTCTCAACAGGTGGGCGCTCAGGTGCCGGGCAGGAAAGGGGTGGGATGCTGTCCCTGCGTCCCGACATGGCCTCGCTATCGGTTGGCTCGAACAACTTCCCGACCCGCGTCTACGAGAACCCGCCTGATCTTGTGGACTGGCTGGCCTCGGAGATGCTGGAACATGGCGTAAAGCCCGAGATCGAGGCGTTCGACCTGTCACATATTCTGCACGCAGCGCTTATGGCAAAGCGGGGGCAGTTGGCTGGCACGCCTTATGTCCAGTTTGTCATGGGTGTGAAGAACGCCATGCCCGCCGATCGCGAGGTGTTCGATTTCTACGTGAAGACCGTGCACCGGCTGTTCGGCAAGGACGCGGATTGGTGCGCTGCCGGAATTGCGGCCAATCAGATCGTGCTGAACGAGTGGGCCGTGTCCGCGGGGGGGCATGCCCGCACGGGGCTTGAGGACAATGTGAGGCTGAACCGCAACACCCTCGCGCCCTCCAATGCCGCGCTGGTCGAGCGTGTGGTCGAGATTTGTGCGAAACATGAGCGCCCAGTCGCCACGCCTGCCAAGGCGCGTCAGATGTTGGGTCTGCGTGCGGCGTGAGCCCATTGCAGGGTTTGGCCCTGCGGGCCCAATGTGGGGGCGCCGCCCCCACACCCCCGAGGTATTTTCGGCAAGATGAAGAGAACGGATCACTCCGTCGGCTGGCCGATCCGTTCGATCTGGGACAGTACATCCGAGCTGTGGCGGGTCGCGGCGCCCGTCGCTTCAGCCATGGCAGGAAGTACCAGCCATTCCAGCGCCCAAGCTGTTCCCGATCGCTCCTGCTCGTGGATCATGGCTTGGCCCAGAATGCCCTGCTGCCCGGCAACATAGCGCGCCAGCGTCACAATTGCTTCGGCAATGATGGGGTTCTGCTTGTGCGGCATGGCCGAGCTGCCTCCTCCACCCGAGAGTTGGATCTCATCGACACCCTGCTGTGCCATAAGCGCGATGTCCTGTCCCATCTTGCCAAGCGCGCCGGCGACCATCATCAAGGCGTGGCCATACTCGGCTACCGGCGCACGCGCCGAATGCCACACAGGTGCGTCAGGCAGGCCCAGTTCACGCGCCACGAGTTTGGCCATCTGGTCGCCTGTGCCCTCTGGTTGATCACGCAGGCCTACAGCACCGCCAACATGAACGGGCAGAGCCTTGGCAATCTCGGCCAATCGCGTGCGTGCCGCGGCCAAGGGGCGGGACCAGATCTCCAAGCGAGCGAATACCGGGAGGGGCAAGGCCGCCTGCATTCTCGTCCGGCCCATCATCATCCTGTTACCATAAGCAGTTCTCAGATCGGACAGCGTGGCAAGTGCTTCGGCCAATCGGGCGTCCAAAATCCAAGCAACCTCGCGCAATGCCAACACCATGGCCGTGTCAATGACATCCTGACTTGTTGCGCCTGTATGGATTGCATCGGCGGCATCCCCAGCCGCGCCTTTCAGCGTCCTGATCAAAGCAGGGACGGGCAGCCCGTCCCGATTGGAACCTGCTGCCAAAGCGGCCAAATCCGGCTCGAACAAGTCAATCACCGCGAGAGCCGCGTCAGCGTTGGCCCTGCTGACCGAGCCGGTTTTGCCCAGCGCCTTCGTCCACGCACGTTCAAATGCCAGCATATGCGCCAGGAATCGAGACGCGGAAAATGCCTCGGCGACTTGCGGGTCCGACAGCACCTGCCCAAAGAGCCCGCTTGAGGTCAGAGCCCCGGTCATCTGCACGTCCTCCCTTGTTGTGGCGTTCCGGTCAAGATGGCCCAACACTCCACGGCGCTGCAAGGGATCCGGGTGCGCAGCATGATTCGTGCGCAAATTTGAGCTCAGGGCCCACTCGTTCAATGATACTCAACCCGCCAAGGTTGCATGTTGGCATCCACATCCGGATCAACGCGTCTGAAAATGAGAAATGTTGCGCAGCAACAAAGCCGCGGCTTGACACCTGACGTAGGCAGTGCATCGTTTCTTTCAGACGGTCAGGGCAGATCGAGCTCGCGCACCAAGCGGTGGTGCGGGGACGATGCTCTGCAGAGGTGAATGATCGCCCGGTGCCCGACCAGTCGCAACTGAAACTCCGCACAGGGAGCGCTACTAGATGCCTTTCAAATCCTTAACAAAACTCGTTGCGAGCACGGCACTTGGCGGCCTGATCGCAACCTCGGCCATGGCGGGCCCTGAAGATGACAGTCTGGTCATTGCATGGGGATCGACCGGCCCGATCGAACACGTCGACAACTACGTGAACACCAACCGGACCGGGATCTGGTTCAGCCGCATGGTCTGGGACCAGTTGATCTATCGGGAGCCGAAGACCTTCGAATACAAGCCACTGCTTGCAACCGGCTGGGAGCAGCTTTCCGACACGGTATGGCAATTCAAACTTCGTGAGGGCGTCAAGTTCCACAACGGCGAGCCGTTCGACGCGGATGATGTTGTCTTCACGCTGAACTGGATCTCGAACCCGGAGAACGGCGTCAAGGTCCAGCGGAACGTCAACTGGATCAAGGAAGCGCGCAAGGTCGACCAGTATACAGTCGATCTGGAAATGAAACGTCCGTTCCCACAGGCGTTCGAGTTCCTGTCGGGTCCGATCACGATCTCCCCGAACGAATACTACGCCGAAGCTGGCCCGGACGGGATGCACAAGCAGCCCATTGGTACCGGCCCGATGAAGGTGATCTCGGTCAAGACGGCCGAAGAGTATGTGTTCGAGAGGAACGAAGACTACAACTGGGGCTCGCCCAAGGGTGAGGCTCAGGTCGCCAAGATGACCGTGCGTGAGATCGCAGATGTTCAGACCCAGATTGCCGAGCTTCTGGCGGGTGGCATCGATATCACCGCGGATATCTCGGCTGACCACGTCGATCAGATCGGGGGCGTGCCGGGCTTTACCGCCTTGCAGGCTGGCACCATGCGGACGGGCTATCTTGGCTTTGATGCGGCAAACCGGTCAGGCCACGAGCCGATCAACAAGTTGAAGGTTCGTCAGGCCATGGCGCATGCCATCGACCGCGAGAGCCTCGTGAAGAACCTGATCCGCGGCGATGCGGGTGTGATCCACACGCCGTGTTTCCCGACGCAGTTCGGCTGTGATGTCGATGCGGCGGTGAAGTACGAGTTCGATCCCGAAAAGGCCAAGGCTCTGCTGGCCGAGGCTGGCTATCCAGACGGGTTCGACATCGAGTTCTACACCTTCCGCCCAGCTGATTGGGCCGAGGCGATCATGGGCGATCTTGCCAAGGTCGGCATCAAGGCGACTTTGACCAAGATGCCGTACTTCGCGCTGCGCGACAAACAGCGCAACGAAGGCACGACGCCAATGTTCCTGATGGACTGGGGTTCCTACTCGATGAACGACATGTCGGCGATCACCTCGCACTTCTTCAAGAAGGGCCCGGATGATTTTGCGCTGGATGACGATGTGGCGGGCTGGCTGGAAGCTGGCGACACCAATTCGGATCCTGCCGTGCGCAAGGCCAACTACGCCAAGGCAATCGAGAAGATCACTGGTGAGGTCTACTGGCTGCCCATGTTCAACCACGTGCGGAACTACGGTCACCGCGAGGAGCTGAACTTCACGCCGTACCAGGACGAGATCCCTCGTTTCTGGCAGTACGGCTGGAAGAGCTGAGCCAACTGACATGCAGGGTGGGTTTCGGCCCTCCCTGCACCCTCTCTTAGCCGGGGCGCCCCATGTTGATCTACGCGTTGAAACGCACGTTTGTGGCCTTCCTGATCCTGATCGTGGTCTCGGGGCTTACCTTCTCACTCAGCCATCTGGCCGGAGATCCGGCGCTGACAATCGGTGGTGAGCAGGCCTCTGACGAAGACATCGAAGCCATCCGCGTGCTTTACGGCTTTGATCGGCCGCTCTACGTGCAATACGCCGACTGGGCCTGGCGCGCGATGCAGGGCGATTTCGGCGATAGCTACCACTACCGCCAACCGGTTTCCGAGATGATTGGAGACAGGATAGGACGCACCATGCTGCTGGGCTTTCTGGCAATCACGTTCGCACTGGTTATCTCGATCCCTCTGGGCACACTGGCCGCCATGCGCCCTAACAGTCTGATCGATCGATTCGCCCTGCTGGTGGCCGTGTTTGGCCAAGCACTGCCTACATTCTGGTTTGCCCTGATGATGATGATCGTTTTCGGGATCTGGTGGCGGATGCTTCCGATCTCCGGCCATGACGAATGGGCGCACTACGTGATGCCGACCATAGCGCTTGGCTACTATGCGACCCCGGCGCTGATGCGCCTGACCCGTGCGGGCATGATCGACGTGCTGGCCTCCGACTATATTCGCACCGCGCGCGCCAAGGGGCTGTCGCCAACTTCGGTGTTGTTCAAACATGCGCTGCGCAATGCGATCATTCCAGTGGTTGCGCTGGCTGCAGTGTGGTTCGGCTTCATGCTGGGCGGCTCGATCGTCATCGAGACCATCTTCAACCTGAAGGGTATCGGCTGGCTTTCATATGACGCGCTGCTGCGGACAGATTTGCCAGTGGTCCAGGCCATCGTGCTGGTTTTCGCCTCGTTCTACGTGGTGCTGACGCTGGCCGCCGACCTGCTGAATGCCTGGCTTGACCCAAGGATTTCCGTGCGATGAGGGCTTTCAGATGACCGACTCCGCCCTTCCCTTTCGTGGACGCCAGACTGCCGAAGAAATCCTCGAGCCATCTCCATGGTCAAAACTGCGCAAGCGGGTGTTCAAGAACTATTCGTTCCTGATCGGTGCGATCATCCTCGTGTCGATCATTTCCGTCGCCCTGCTTGCGCCGGTGTTCGAGGCCTTTGGCTGGATCCATGATCCATATGACCAAGACACTGGCCGACGGCTCCTCAATCCGTTCTGGTATGACACGAAGACCGATCCCAGATACATCCTTGGCACCGACAAGGTTGGACGTGACTACT
>JBGCFK010000004.1:0-13108 GCA_045106875.1 Paracoccaceae bacterium
GCTTCCGACCAACAACACCGCAATATGCAGCAGGAATACGGACGGAACACAATGTGTTCGACCCAAGCGCCAGATCGATAAAGCCTGCGGCAACCGCAGCAGCAGAGCCGCCCGATGATCCACCTGGGCTGAAGCCGTTCCGCAATGGGTTCATACACCGCCCGAAGACCGGGTTGTCGGTTACGGCCCCGAAGGCCGCTTCGTCCATGTTGAGCGCGCCGAGAAGGATTGCGCCGCCAGTTCGCAATCGCGCCACTGCGGTCGCGTCACGTTCGGCGACGAAGTCGTGCCGCCCCTTGATGCCGGCGGTCCAGGAGGTTCCCTGT
This sequence comes from Paracoccaceae bacterium, assembly GCA_045106875.1. Taxonomy (GTDB): domain Bacteria; phylum Pseudomonadota; class Alphaproteobacteria; order Rhodobacterales; family Rhodobacteraceae; genus Thermohalobaculum. Next base: position 327 of record JBGCFK010000004.1, read on the forward strand.
ACGGCAAAGTTGTCTTTGACCCCAACAGGAAGACCTGAAAGGGGAGCATGCGGAGCGTCATTGACCGCGGCAGTGTGTAGTTCTTTGGCATCCCTGAGTGCTGCAAATTCAAAGATCCTCACGAAACTGTTCAAATACGCATCCTCTTTGGCGATGCGCGCAAGCGTGGCTTTGATCTCTGCCGATGCGTTCGTCACGTCGTGTCTCCGTTTGGGCTAGATGGTCCACTCGAAATACCTCGGCGACCATGCAATAGAGTACATCAAAAGTTTGCACCGAGCTTGCGAGGACCAAATGCCGGCAGACCCGATTGAAGACTTCGCACGGCATGTTGTGGAAACCGACATCGCGGACATCCCCGACACCGCCCAAAAAGCTGCGCGCACCTTCATTCTGGATACGCTTGGCGTCGGCATCAGTGGGAGCAACGGTCCGATGGCACAGGAACTGGTGGCATCACTTCAGCAGATGGGCGGCAACCTGGACGCGCGCGTCTGGAGCACGGGCGAGCGCCTTCCCTCTGCGATGGCTGCCATGTGCAATGCCTATCAGACACATTGCCAGGAATATGACTGTGTGCATGAGGCTGCCGTCGCCCATGTGATGACCATTGTCCTGCCGGCCGCATTGGCCGGGGCCGAACGCATGGGCGGCATCCCGGGCACAAGACTACTGGAAGCCGTCGTATTGGGCGTCGATGTGGCGGCGTCAATCGGCGAAGCCGCCAGCTCGGGCCTCAGGTTCTTTCGGCCTGGAACGGCGGGCCTTCTGGGCGGCACCGCGGCGCTGGGCAAGCTGATGCTTCTCGACAAGGATCTGATGGTCGAGGCATTCTCGCTGGCCTATGGGCAAATGTGCGGAACGATGCAGGCGCATACGGAAGGATCCGGTCTCTTGGCCATGCAGATGGGTTTCAATGCCAGAAATGCGGTCACGGCCTGCGATCTGGCAAGCGCTGGGTTTACCGGTCCAAAGGACATTCTGAGCGGTGAATTCGGATACTTTAGCTTGATTGAGGAAGGAGGTGACCCGGAGCGGCTCGCTGCAAGGTTGGGTACGGATTGGAAGATCACTGAAGTTGCGCACAAGCCCTTTCCATCCGGACGCGCGACGCATGGCATACTGGACGGATGTCTGGGGTTGCAACGCCAATACGGCTTTGGCGCTGATGATATCTCTCAGATCAGGCTGACCGTGCCGCCGCTTATTGAACATCTTGTCGGGCGACCACCCCATTCCGAAATGTCCATCAACTACGCGCGCCTTTCGGCACGGTATGTGCTTGCCTGCGCAATGATGGGTACTGAGCTTGTGATGTCAGATTTCACACCGGCTGCCTATTTATGCGAAAAGCGCCAAGCGCTGGCGGCGCGGATCTCGGTATTGGTGCTGGACGAAGGCGACCCCAATGCCCTCGTGCCCATTGGCGTCGAAGTCGACCTGGCCGATGGACAGACGCTGAAGACCAGAGTCGATCATGTGTATGGAAGCCCGGCCAAGCCGCTCAGCCCGGACGCGCATCTGGCGAAGTTTCGCAAGAACTGTAACGACGGGGTTCGGCCACTGGGTTCTGACCAAACCGATAGGCTTGTTGAAGCAGTGGAGTATCTGGAACGACTGCATGATGTCAGGACGCTGATAGATATGCTGATGGGTTCGCTAACCCCGAAAGGGTAATGGACTGCCCCCAATGAGTGGGCCGGGTTAATCGGTGGTACATAGTCGGTCTCTGGTCCATTGGCACGGAGCTTTCGGGTACTGCAGGCCTTCTGTTTTGTCGCAAAGGTGCCAGTCGGGCGCGGACCGCTCGAGGCTGCGCGGGGCGTTGTGCTGTCGGGCAGTTCAGGCCCGGTTCCTGAAACGCAACCTTTTCTGCCACGAGGCATAGGCCGCAGAAAGTATTTGGTCATGCGCAGGGCTTGATGCAGCCAGCCGTGGCGGGCGACAGCAGTGTTGTTATTGAAGGTTACCGTCGGCCATTGCAGCCTAGTAGCCCATGCTGTTCGGCACATTGCGCCCGTAGCTCGCGGCTGATTTTGGACTTTGACTTGTCGATGGCCTCGGCCATCTGGCCTTGCGTCAGACCTGCCGCCAGCATCCCAGCAATCTGATCCGTGTCATCACGCGAAAGATGACGGTATGCTCTCATGACAACACTGGTTAAGCCCTATCAACGAACCGATATCGCACCAGTCGAGGGGTGTTGCACTTCGCGCTGGAACTCAGGCTTCACGTCCATCGACTTCATCAGGACGCTGACTGGTGCTGGCATCAACATCAGAACCCCTCTTGGCGGTGTGTTTCGCAACCGGCTGCAGGGCAACGGGACGGCGAGGCTGCTTTGCGGGACAATGTCTTCGTTGACCGTCTCTGGCGGACTATCAAGTACGAAGAGGTCTGCCTCCGTGCATATGCCAGCGTGTCCGAGGCTCAGCTGGACATTGCCAAGTATCTGGATTTCTACAACCCCCGACGACCACACTTATCGCTTGGCACGCGCCCGATCAGGCATAGCTGAAGAAGACGCCGCTAAATCTGGCGGCGGCGTAAACAGGGCAGAGCCAACTTAAGTCCATACCCGAAACCGTTGACACAGCCCGAGCCAACTCGGGCAAGCTCACCATACTTGACCATTGCTAAGCGTAACCATGCGGGCACGGAGTGGTTTCCAGCCTGATCCAGCGAGACCTCGTCCGCCATTGGCCCAAGGAAAATGGTCAAGCTTCAGGACAGTTGCTGTGGCGTGGCGCGATCAACCGCTTGGCTGGCTGGGACGGGAGGACTCGAACCTCCAACCTATAGTACCAAAAACTAGTGCTCTACCAATTGAGCTACGTCCCAACACTCGGCCGACCATACCGCCCGGTTCGGCGGTGAACAAGGCGCAAATCAGGATTTCGGGCAATACTGACAAACCTTGACCGCAATCGTGATGACAAGAGTATAGTCCGCTTCATAAAATACAGCCGCTGGCTGGAAGGCGCAGCCATTGGTTGAGTAGCCCCCCCCCTGACTGGCCCAATTCGAAAATTAGTACATGACCGCCCTTTGGTCCATCTGGACGATGGGCTCTGGGGCAGGTGGGCGGTAGTCCAATGCACTATGGAGGCGTTTCATGTTGTCGTGCTTCCCATTGCCCGGCAGGTCATCTCGTAGCGATCTCCCGAGAGGCGTGCATTCTCCTTCTGAAGCTTTCGCAGTAGCCGTTCTCTCTTGGACCGTCTCGTTTGGTGTATGCTTCGCAAACCGCTGCCGGGCAAAGGGTCGATGTCAGAGCGTCTGAAAAGCACCCTCTGCGAAGATGCATTGAACCTTCTCGTCGTTGTGCTGCGCAGACGACTGCCAGGCAATAGATGGCCATCCGAAACCGGCGGCCCCCAAAAGGGCTGATCCATCACAGCGACAGAGGCGTTCAGTACGCCTGCGGCGAATATCAGAAACTGCTCAATCTAAACGGAATAACCGCGTCCATGAGCAGGAAGAGCAATTGCCTGGATAACGCTCCGATGGAGAGCTTTTTCGGCGCGCTAAAAACCGAGATGGTTCATTGCACCCGCTTCTCAACCAGGCGGGAAGCCAGGGCAGTGCTCTTCGAATATATCGAGATCTTCTTCAACAGGCAGCGACGGCACTCGAGCAGCGGATACCGCACACCGCACCAGGCAAGGATGGACATGACGACCAAGCTGGCAGCATAATCGAACAAGCCTCTGGTCCGGGATCATGGGGCAAGGTCACCATCGGCCTCTGCAAAAGCAGCCATGCGTGCATTGGCACGTCGCTGGCCATGGCTCCATGAGGAGTTGCACACGACAAGGAGCTGGAACGCCTTGTCACGGAACGCGCACCAAATCTGATGGCATCCCACGGCATTGCAACGCTGAGAGTTGCCGGGATGTTGGTCCTCGTTGGCGACGGCCTTGCGCGCATTCGTTCAGAAGCCGCGTTCGCAAAGCTCTGCGTCGTTTGCCCGATCCCCGCATCAAGCGGCAAACCAAATCGTATGCGTTTGAACCGCGGCGGCAATCGGCAGGCCAATGCCGCCCTTTATAGCGTTACCATCGTCAGAATGCGAAGCGATGAACCGACACTTCCCTATGTCAGGAAACGCACCAGAGATGGGAAGAGCAAAAGCGAGATCATTCGATGTCTGAAATGCCATATCGCTCGTGAAATATACAGTCAGCTTTGTGTGCGCCAATCGGGCCAAATAGCAGGTTGACGAATACAGGAGATTCAACGCCGCCGCCGAGACCTTCTTCAACCTGATCAAGCGCAAACGGATCAGGCACCGGACTTGCCGAACGCGCGCGGTTGACATCGACAACGTTTGTCAGCGGCGGCATATCGTTCGACTGAAACCCATCGCAAAAAATCCACAAGCGCCTCCAACACTTGATCAAGAATCAAGAGCCACAGCCAACCCCCGCATGGGCTTGTGTTTATGCGCGGTCGATGCAACAGTTTTCGTCGCTCATAATAAGCGAGTCACGTGGCCATCTGGCCCAAAGATCGCCATCAGAGCGCATGTGGTTTACGCAGTTCTACTAGGAGGAGAACTACTAAATGTTTGCAAACCTTAAGGCGTCGTTGCGCCGTAGTATGGGCAAGCAGCTCGGAATCTTGGGTTGTTCGGTTATCGCCGTCAGCGCCATGATGGCCTCGAGCGCCGAGGCCCAAGTCACTATTCGGCTTGCGTCGGACACGGCGGGCCTGCCGCACCCGGCTGCGATCGCCATGGAGCGTCTGAAAGAGCGCGTCGAAGCGGAAATTCCAGGTAGCGATGTGCGGATCTTTGTATCTTCCTCGCTCTACAAGATCCCCGAGGCTATCGAAGCCATGACTGAGGGCAATCTGGAAATGGCTTGGGGCCAGTTTGGAAAGACGGCACAGGTCGATCCCTATGCAAACGTCGTTGTGGGCCCGATGCTTCTGACGACACCCGGCGCGATCAACTCGCTGGATTCGTTTGACACGTATCAGATGCTGGCCAAGCGCTTTAACGACATCCACGACGTAACGATGTTCGGAACAGCGCACCTGTCATTCTACATGGGGGCGGGTGCAAAGGCGAGCCGCCTGATCTCGCCCGATGACTTCGCTGACAAGAAGATGCGTTCGATGGGACCGGCTGAGAATGCCATGCTCAGCGCGTTTGGATCAAACCCGACCACAATGGCTTTCGGTGACGTGCCGCCAGCTTTGGAGACGGGCGTCATCGACGGGTTGCTTACGAGCCTTGGTGGCTGGAACCGCGTAAAAGAACAGGCACCATTCTTCTCGGTGGCTGGCGTCAACGGTATTGTCGGCGACTACTACTATCTGGCTGCGTCCAACAAGTGGTGGAGCAAGCTTGCACCAGAGCATCAGGCAATCATCCAGAAGATCATTACGGAAGAAGTCCTTCCGCTGGCGAAGCAGGCCAACTACTGCAATGACAAGCAGTTGATCGACAAGTACGGCACGGATGATCCGACCAAACCTGGCATCTATGTCATGAGCCAGGATCAGGCCAGTGCACTGGCCACCCAGTTGGGGGATGCCACTCAGCAATGGATCAAGGCCAACACCCCCGGTGGTGCAGATGAGTGGGTCGACAAGTTTGCTGAAGAGGCAAAGGCCGCAGTGGCCGCGAACCCACTGGGCGCGAGCGATCTCGAGGCGACCGATTGCGGTCCAATGAACGAGCTCTTCGCCAAGTACCGCAAGTAGTCGGCATATCCGCAAACATAAAGCGGCCAGCTTTGTCTGGCCGCTTTACATCTAACAACTTCCGCGAGTTGCCATCCCGCAATCGCGCACCCTGGCCAAGTGAGTGCCTGGAATGGACTATATTTTTGACCGAGCCTACAGGGTCGTTCGTTTTGTGCTTGACGACGTCATTGGCAATCTAGCGATCCTCGCCATGTTCCTTGGAACCGGCCTCGCGATCCTCGAGGTTTTCCGCCGGTACGTCTTTGGAGTTGTGTTCGATTGGGGACAGGACGCGGTCACATACGGTATCGTCGCGTCGGTGTTCCTATATTTTGCCGTGACGCAGGCACGCCGGTCTCATCTTCGGATCTCATTCGTCGTCGACGCGCTTGAAGAGGCTGGGATGCAGAAGTCCGTACGCATCGTCCGCATGCTGACGACTGCCATGTCGCTCGCTCTTTATTCCGCGCTGGCCTCGTGGGGCATCCCGACGGTCGAAAGATCCATGATGATGGAGCGCACGACATCTTCGATGGTCTTTGTGATCTGGCCGTTTCAGCTGGCGCTGTTGGTCACCTTCGTGCTGATGGCCATCGTGACGTTCTTCCAGCTCTATCAGGATATCCGCGGCCTATTCGGAAAGACGGTTTTCGAATGGGCGCCGGTGGAAGAAGGGATCGATATTTAACATGGGTTTCATAGGACCTGCACTGCTGACCCTACTGGCCCTCGGCGCACCGATCGCCGTCGCCCTGATCGGCGTTACGGTTGCCTTCATTCTATATGATCCGCTGCTCAGCGAGAGCGCAATCTTCCGGTCGTTCTTCAGCTTCGTGAACAAGTACACTCTGATGGCGATCCCGTTCTTCGTTTACGCAGGTTTCCTGATGGAGCGAACGGGGTTGATCAAGAAACTGTTCAGTTTCGCGGACGCTCTGATCGGCTGGCTTCCTGGCGGTTTCGCCTACGCCACTATCCTTGCCGCTGTGATGTTCGGCGCGATCTCCGGGTCAAGCACGGCTATGGCCGCTGCCATGGGCGTTGTTGCCTATCCGGAGATGTTGAAGCGCGGGTACCCGAAGTGGATGGCCGCAGGCGTCATCGCCACGGGCGGTGGAATTGCCATTCTTATTCCACCCAGCATCACCTTGATCCTCTACGGGGTCCTGACCGAACAATCGATCGTGAGGCTGTTCTTTGCCGGGGTGTCCCCGGGCCTGATGCTGGCGATCAGTGACGCGATCATCGTGCTGACAATGGCGGCTATTCTGAAACTGCCGTCCAATACCTTTTCATGGCGCACGCTATGGTTTGCATTTCGTGAGGCATTCCCGGCGTTGATGATGCCAGTGATCGTGCTGGGTGGCCTCTATGGCGGCGTCCTTACGCCGACCGAGTCTGGAGCGGCAGCCTGTGCCTACGCGCTTGCCTACGGCGCGGTCGCTTTACGCGGCGACTTCTTCAAGGAGGCCTACGCGGCAACGCAAAGGGCCGTGAACCTGACCGCCATTCTGTTTTTCGTGCTTGGCGGCGTCGGCATCTTTCAGTTCCTGCTCGCTAATCAGGGCTGGCCACAAGACATCGCCGAATGGGTTACGGGAATGGGCCTGAACCCGGTTGCATTCCTCGGTCTGTTGATGGTCGTGCTGCTGTTCCTGTCGATGTTCCTGACGGGGGTTGCGGTGCTGGTGCTGGTGGTGCCGGTGATCTACCCGGTTTCGGTCACGCTGGGGATCGATCCTGTCCACCTGGGCATTCTGTTTGCGCTGTGTATCGAGATGGGCGCGGTGATCCCGCCGGTTGGCCTGAACCTGTTCGCCGTCAGCGGCACGACCGGTGTTCCAGTGACGACGGTGATGAAGGGCTCGTTCCCGTTCCTTTGCACGGATGGTTGTGTACTGGTGTTGTGCCTGCTGGTCCCGGCCATCGTGCTCTGGTTGCCAAATCTGGTGGTACAGTCGGTCTTCGGCTAGGCCTTGTCGAGGTGGCCCCCGTGGCCGCCTCGACCGTTTGTCCAGTTCCTGCGATGATGCCAACATGAGCATCAACCACATTCCCAACATCGGAGCGCGCCAATTGGTGGCCGTGCTCGCCATTGCCGAGACCGGCAGCTTTGTTGCCGCTGCTGCGCAACTCCAGATGTCTCAGCCTGCCCTTACCCGAACGATAAAGCGCGTCGAGGATGTCCTTGGAGTTCGGCTCTTTGAGCGGACGACCCGGCAGGTGCGCCTGACAGATGCAGGGCGTGAGTTTGTAGCGCTGGCGCAACGCATGACCAACGACCTCAAAATCGCAGCGCGTTCGATGCGTGAGCTTGCTGACCAGCAGCGGGGCCAGGTGATCGTGGCAAGCCTGATGTCTATCGCCCAAGGTGTGCTACCCAATGCCATTGGCGTCTATCGTCGCGTGCGACCGGGGATAGAGATCCAGGTCCGTGATGGCATCCACGCCAGCGTTCTGGAAGACATCAAGAGCGGCGCGGCAGATTTCGGAGTGACGTATCTGCAGCATATCCCAGAAGGAGTGCTGACAACACGGTTGGGTCAGGGTCATTTCGATTTGGTGGCCAGCCGAGGGTCTGATTGTGTTGCGCCTCGGACGGAGTCCATCCGCTTCGATGAATTGCGCGAGGTTCCGCTGGCCTCAATGCCGCAAGGCTCTCAGACCCGGCGCGTTCTTGAAGCAACGGCTGCGGTGCGCGGTTTCACGTTGACGCATGCGGCGGTGGTGTCACAGATTCCGACACTTCTCAGCTTTGTGCGTGCCAGAGTTGGCGTGGGTCTTGTTCCTTCGGCGTCAATTACCGGTGATCTGGTTCGGCTATCAGTGCGCGATCCCCAGATCTTGCTGGATATCGGGATACTGCAACTTGCCGAGCGTGCGCTGTCACCCGCCGCTGAGGGGTTAATGGAGGTGATCGCGACTTCGTGGCTTGAGCATTACTACCTATATCGGAATAAACTTGGTTATCAATTTGCTTTTGTCATTCGTCTGCAGGCTGCAATAGGGTGCCCTAAACGGAGCGCAATGGAGCAAAATCCATGAGCATAGCGGCCACCCTCGAGCCTCAACAGGCGAACGTAGTCGACACTGACACTGATCTCGTCGAATACTACTACGAGCGTGGTTGGACCGATGGCCTGCCGGTGGTTCCGCCAACTCGCGAGAAAGTCGATGCAGTCGTAACGGCGCTGGGCGGCAAGCCGAACCACGTCGAGTGCAAGATCCCGCCGCGTTGGGGCACGCTGACGCGAGAAATTCTAGCCATCAATATGGTCATGGCTGGCTGTAAACCCGAATATGCGCCCGTCATACGGGCTGCGATACTGGCGCTTACGGACCGCCAGTTCAATTTGAACGGGGTTCAGGCGACAACGCATATGGCCTCGCCTCTGATTGTAGTGAACGGCCCGATTGCGGCCGAGATCGGGATGAATGGCGGCGCCAACGCCTTTGGCTCGGGGAATCGGGCGAATGCCACGATTGGCCGGGCAATCCGGCTGATCATGCTGAATGCCGGCGGCGGACGGGCGCCGGATCTGGACAAATGCACGCTCGGCAATCCGGCCAAGTATTCCTACGCGATATGTGAGCACGAAGAGGCCAGCCCCTTCGCTCCCTACCATGTCGAGCAGGGGTACGCGCCCGATACGTCCACTGTTTTTGCGTTGGCTGCCGAGGCACCCCATTCCGTCACAGACCACCAGTGCAATGATCCAGAAGGAATCCTGGATACCGTTGCCTCGGCCATGAGTACGATCGCATCCAACACCTCGGTTCTGTCGGGTCACTGTGCGCTGGCGCTGGGGCTAGAGCACGCGCGCACCATCGCCAAGCACGGCTGGACCCGGCACGACATCAAGAGCTACCTGTGGCTTCATTCAGGTAACACCTTCAGGGCCCACTCGCGCGATCACCGCTATGGCAAGGTCTACAACCGCAACCTGCCGAAATGGTATAAGCGCGGACCGGATGATCGAGTACCGATCGTCGAAAGCCCCGAGCGCATCCACATGTTCGTGATTGGCGGAGATGCCGGACGCTTCTCGGCATTCATCCCGGGTTGGGGACACATGAGCACTCCAGTGATCCGCCCGGTTGATGACACCTCCATCGGCACGGCAGGCGACTGCGCCGACGGCCTTTGCAAGCTCTGAGGAGAGACCCCATGCTGGATGATCGCACCCGTACGCTTGCCGAAATCTTCGACCCCTGCGGCGTTGTCGATACGGAAAGCCGCCCAATCGCCGCGCGCAAGACGGGTCTGGCGGGGCTACGCCTCGGGATCCTCGACAACTCGAAATGGAACGCGAACAAGCTGCTGCGCGGGGCAGCAGCTGCCTTGTCGGAACAGATCGCGTTTGAGACAGTGAACTATTACGTCAAGACGCACGGCTTCTCGAGTGATGCACCGCCCGAGATGCTCCGGCAGATCGCAGCCGAGAATGATATCGTGCTGACCGCGATTGGCGATTGTGGCTCGTGTTGTTCATGCGGCATCCGAGACGCCATCGCCCTTGAGGAGCTGGGGCTGCCCACGGCCTCCATCATCACGACCGAATTCGTGAACGAGACGCGTCTGACCCGGACCGCCGTCGGTATGCCTGCGCTTCGCCCGGTTGTGATTGACCACCCTGTCAGCTCGATCACTGCCGAAGAAGTTGCCGCGCGTGTCGCCGTGATCGCCCAGCAGGCACAGGAGGTCTGGCTCGGTACGCGGGATGATATCTGACGTCGGTCCTTGATCGATGGCCAAGGCTTTCGGATCAGCAGCCACGAAATCCGCGGGGTGTGATGTCCTGATGGCGTGACGTGTTGCGTTTACGAGCGGGATAACGAAAGATTGAAAGATACCCGAGCTCGAAAGAACGACCCGCCGACTTAAGGACGACCATGACCACAGAAAACCTGTTTCCAGATGGCTGGCGACCTTCCACACGTTATCCTGATCCGGCGGTGCAATCGCTTGATGCCAGCTTTGACAAGTACCGACTGCCTCTTGCGGCGGTCGAGCAGCTGGCAACAGGCTTCCGCTGGACCGAGGGGCCAGTCTGGTTTGGCGACGGGCGCTATCTACTTTGGAGCGACATTCCCAATAACCGGATCATGCGCTGGGACGAAGCCACCGGGCAGATTGGCGAGTTCCGCAAACCGTCAAATTTTGCCAATGGCCACACGCGTGATCGGCAAGGGCGGCTGGTATCCTGCGAACATGGTGGGCGTCGGATCACGCGCACCGAATATGACGGCACGATCAGCGTTCTGATGGACAGCTTTGACGGGTCGCCGCTTAACTCGCCGAATGACATTGTCGTAAAGTCCGATGGCTCGATCTGGTTCACTGACCCACCCTTTGGGATCAGCGGAAACTACGAGGGTCACAAGGCCACGCCCGATCTGAACCAGAATGTCTATCGCCTGGATCCGGACACCGGAGAAGCAATGATTGTTGCGGGCGACGTGCTGGGGCCCAATGGGCTCGCTTTCTCGCCAGACGAGCAGATCCTCTACATCGTCGAATCTCGCGGGGTTCCGACCCGGAAGATCCTCGCCTACGACATGGCCGCCGATGGGCGTACGATCATCAACAAACGGGTGTTGATCGATGCAGGCGCCGGCACACCGGACGGGTTTCGTGTAGATACGGACGGAAACCTCTGGTGTGGCTGGGGCATGGGTGATCCGGGTCTGGATGGCGTGATGATCTTCAACCCGGAGGGGCAACTGATCGGGCGCATTGCCCTGCCGGAGCGTTGCGCGAATGTCTGTTTTGGCGGCCGCGCCAACAGCCGCCTGTTCATGGCCGGATCACAATCCGTCTATGCACTTTATGTGAATGTCGCAGGAGCAAAGGGCGGCTGATGCTGCCCCAATAGAACACTGATTTGATAAGGGATGACAGCATGAGCCTATCCAACCAGCCTTTTGATCGCATCGAGGTGAAACCCATCACGCCGAGGATCGGCGCTGAAGTGTTTGGCGTGGATCTCTCATCACCCATGGATGAGCAGACATTCGGTGAAATCCGCACTGCGTTCAACAAGCACTGCGTTCTGTTCTTCCGAGACCAAAGTTTCGATCATGCCAGCCAAAAGGCCTTCGGTCGACAGTTTGGCGAGCTTTCCATCCACCCCGCGATTGCCGCGCCGGAAGGCCACCCGGAGATTGTTCCAATTCATGCGGATGCAAATTCGACAAAGATTGCAGGCGAACGTTGGCACTCGGATGTATCATGTGACGAGGTACCGCCGCTTGGCTCGATCCTCTACCTTCACACTATACCCGAGTGCGGTGGTGATACCCTGTTCGCGAATATGTATGCGGCATATGACGCGCTCTCGGACAGGATGAAGGATTACCTTGATGGTCTGACGGCGCGTCATGATGGCGAGGAGCAATACCGTGGTCGCTACAGTGGGGATGATGCCGGAAAGCAGTATCCCGCCTGCGACCATCCAGTCGTGCGGACACACCCCGAAACCGGGCGAAAATGTCTGTTCGTCAATCCAATCTTCACCAAGAAAATTCATGGTCTGCCGCGCATCGAAAGCGATGCGGTGTTGCGAATGTTGCACGAGCATTGTTCGAATGAGGATTTCCAGATCCGGTTTCGTTGGCAACAGGGATCCGTTGCCTTCTGGGATAATCGCTGCGTGCAACACTTGGCGATTTGGGACTACTACCCGCAAACACGTTCAGGATTTCGCGTTACCATCAAAGGCGACCGTCCTGTTTAAGCCCAGGCTCGTGTGCCGTCAGGCATAGCTTTCCAGTCAGATACGAGAGTTGGCAATCAGATCCAGAGTGGATTGATCAAATCAGAAAAGCCCGGTTTGGGATTTCCAATTGGAGTGGCGGGTGCGGGTCGTAACGATGCGCGCTGGTATATCGTTCACGGCTCTTCGGCTGATTGTTTGCGCCTGCAAGCGATGCATCCCTGAATTCTAACGCGAAGTGCAACGTTCTATGCGAAGCGCAATCTGACATCTTTGCCGAGCTCTGAAAAGAGGACCTGCAAGGGAGTCCGGTAGTCCAGGCATTTTCTCGGCGTGAGGTTGTAGGTCATGACGATCTCGGCCATGTCCTCG
>JBGCFK010000040.1:0-3173 GCA_045106875.1 Paracoccaceae bacterium
CATTTGACCCCGGCCTTGCGCACCATCCGGCAGACCTCGCGTCCGTCCATGTCGGGCAGGCCGACATCGGGGATGATGCGATCGGGCATCTCTTCCCTAGCCCGTTCAACGCCACTTGCGCCGTCGTCGGCCTCGTAGACATCGAAATCCTCGATCATCATCAGCTGCTCGGCCAGCGCCTCGCGCAGATCGCCATCGTCATCTACCAGCAGTATCCGCTTTGCCACGCTCATGATCTTCGTTCCTTTCGGTGATCGTTCGTCATTCTGGAACGGGATGTGGGCACGGCTCCAGCTTTCGTCCGCTATTCTGTCACAAACTCACCCATCTGTGTTTTCGCGTGGCCGTGTGTTACCGAATCTGACGCATATCCGACGAATTGTTACTATATAAGCTGGGAGCGAAAGCGAAGGAGCCGTTCGGACGTGCTGGAATTGACCCATGAAGAACGTGTCGCGCGGGCGCGCGGTGACCTGAGGATCGGGGCGCCGGTTGCGCTTGTGTCCGGCTCCGGAGGTGCGCTGGTGCTTGCAGCCGAGACTTGCGACAAGGCGCGGCTAGAGACCCTGCGAGAGATGGCGCCCGACGGGATCGACCTCGCGGTGTCCCATTGGCGAGCCGAAACACTGAAAGCGCGCGCCTATGACGGAGACCTTGCCCGGATCTTGATCCCTAATGAAGCGGATCTGCGCTGGGTGCAGGCGACGGCTGACCCGTCACTGGACCTGGCTCATCCGATGCGAGGGCCTTACGCGACACGACGCGAAGGTCCTGCGGATCTTCACCGTCTGGGCATCGCGCTGGCCAAACAAGCGCGGCTCCTGCCCGCGGTAGTGGTTGCGTACTGGCCTGATGCGGCCATTGTGAGGGATCATGCGGCCGCTTCCGGGCTGTCTGTTCTCGACGAAGTGCTGGTGCATCGGGCAGCGGAATCCGCAACCCAGATGCAGCGTGTCTCGGGTGCCCGTGTGCCAACAAGGTTTGCCAAGGCCGGACGCGTCCACGTCTTCCGCCCCGCCGACGGGGCCGAGGAACACTATGCAATCGAGATCGGCAGCCCAGCCCGCGATATCCCTGTGCTCTCCCGGCTCCACTCGGCCTGTTTTACCGGTGACGTGATCGGCTCGCTGAAATGTGACTGCGGACCACAGTTGAACGCCGCGATGGATCAGATCGCAGACGAGGGCGCCGGGGTACTCCTCTACATGAACCAGGAAGGGCGCGGAATCGGGCTTGCCAACAAGATGCGCGCCTATGCCCTGCAGGATCAAGGCTTCGACACGGTCGAGGCGAACCATCGGCTTGGTTTCGACGATGACGAACGCGATTTCCGCCTGGGCGCCGAGATCCTGAAGGCATTGGGGTTCTCCGCCGTCCGCCTCATGACCAACAATCCCGGCAAGATAGCGATGATGGAGGCTTCGGGTGTTGCGGTCACGGAACGTGTACCCCTCCAGGTTGGCGAGACTGCAGAGAACGAGGCCTATCTGGCAACCAAGGCTGCGAAGAGCGGACATCTGCTGTGATCCCGCGGGCTACGGACCTTGTGGTTGGGCCATGGGGTTGCCGCTACCTTGGCCGCTGGTTCCCCTGCGCACATGGTCGAGGCGGGGTGCGTGCTGATAAAGTCGAAGGCGATCTGGCATCGCCCGAGGGCATCTGGACATTGCTTTGGCTCTATTGGCGGGCGGACCGCATGCGCGTGCCGACAACCACACTTCCCGCCAGAGCACTCGGTCCGCGACAAGGCTGGGCCGAAACACCCGAGGACCCCGATTACAACCGCCCCATCTTGCACCCACATCCCTTCCCTGCGGATCGAATGGCGCGCGGCGACAGGCTCTACAACGTCTGCGTGGTCACGGATCAGAACTTCGCACCTGTCCATCCCGGCTCAGGCAGCGCGATCTTCCTCCACCTCTGGCGCCAACCACGGCACCCGACCGCTGGCTGCATCGCGTTCCGCCGCACCGATCTCGAATGGATCCTTGCACGCTGGACACCGCGCTCGCGCCTCGTCATCAAGTCACGCGGAGGACTGTCATGAAAATTACCCGGATCTCAATCTATCAGGTCGACCTGCCGTTGAAGGAAGGCTCCTACAGCTGGGCCGATCAGAGTTTTGCAGCCTTCGATTCCACTGTCGTGGCGGTGGACACTAACGAGGGCCTGACTGGATACGGTGAGACCTGCCCGCTTGGTCCGTCCTACCTTGCGGCGTTTGCAGAGGGCGCCCGTGCCGGGATCGCCAAGCTGGCACCCAAGCTCATCGGACAAGACCCAACCCGGACAGACGTGGTCGCAGATCTGATGGACCGAGAGCTGAAGGGGCATCCTTACGCCAAGTCCGCCCTGGACGCCGCATGCTGGGACCTGCTCGGCAAGGCAACCGGGCTTCCTGTTTACGATCTGCTGGGGGGTGCGCGGCAGGACCGCGTCAAGCTGTTCAAGGTCGTCACACGCCAGGATCCTGGCTTGATGGCCGAGCGCACCCAGGAGTATCTGCACGCAGGCTTCACCCAGCTTCAGGTCAAGGTAGGCGAGAACCCGGACACGGATGTCGAACGTTTTCGCCGGGTTGCCGCCGCCATGACGCCGGCCTCGGTCATGGATGCCGATGCCAATTGTGGCTGGAAGCAGCATGACGCGATCCGGGTGGTGGGGGCAGTCTCGGGGCTTGCCGCAGAGCACGGGATCCGGATGTATATCGAACAGCCCTGCCCCTCTTACGAGGAATGTCTGGCTGTGCGCCCGTTCTGCGCGCATCCGATGATCCTGGACGAATGCATGGACGGTCTACCAGTGCTGCTGCGGGGTTGGCAGGATCGGGCAATGGATCTGATCAATCTCAAGATCAACCGCTTCGGAGGGCTGACCCGCGCCCGGCTTGTGCGTGATCTCTGCATCCAGTTGGGGATAGGGATGACCATTGAGGACAGTTGGGGCGGTGAGATCGCGACGGCGGCCATTGCCCATCTGGCCCAGTCAACGCCTGCCGCATTCCACTTCCAGTCCTCGGCCTTTCATGAATATCACACGGTTGCCATCGCCGAGGGCGCGCCTGTGGTTGAGAATGGCTGGATGGTGGCACCGGACGGGCCGCGCCTCGGCGTTCCTCCGGCTTTCGACCGGCTCGCAGAGCCGGTCGCTGTGATCACGGGATAGCCAGGCTT
>JBGCFK010000400.1:0-27572 GCA_045106875.1 Paracoccaceae bacterium
GTCCACTACACCAACGTCACCTGCCGCCTGTTTGACACGAGCACCCGGTCGTGCGGGAACTATGCGCTGCGCCAACAGCTTGTGCCCGGCTGTGTGGTGCTCGCCCCCGAAAACATGGACGACGCTGCTGAATGGATGCCCCATTCCTGCGCCTATCGACGCTTGTACGAGGGGCGCGGGCTGGCCAGTTGGCATCCGCTTCTATCCGGCCGCCCCGAAAGCGTCACCGAGGCTGGCATTGCCGTTTCACCGCCCATGATCCCGGAATACGAGGTGGCCGAAGAGGATCTGGAAGATCACGTCCTCGACATGGATATGGTGGACGAAGACCATTAGCAGGGTGCAGCGTCCTGAGTGCCTTTGCGAACGACATAGCGACGGTCTTGGCAAGTGTGCGCTTGGGGCTGGACAAGTCGCGGCAGAATTGCGTTTGTTGCGGTATCCGAATAGCAAGCCGGGGGCGTTGGCCATGTATCGAACCTTCATTTGGCGTCTTGCCATATACTGCCTTCTGGTGATCTCGGCGCCCCTGTTGCTGGCGTGCCAGCCCACCGGCGGACCGACGGCGTCAACCCAAGCCCCGGTGATGAGCATGACCGAGTTGCAGGCGGGGCTCAAACGCCTTGGGCTCTACAAAGGCGCGGTCGACGGCATCTCGGGACCAAAGACGCGTGCCGCTATCCGTGCGTTTGAGCGCTCCAATCGCATGCCCGAAACGGGGCAGCCGTCCCGGGATCTCGAATTGCGCCTGAGGGTAGCGTTGAACGATGGCAGCGAAGACGGGGCCGGGCCTCAGGCGCAACAGCGTTCCGGCGCATCACTCACCGAGGCGCGCAGGATCGTCCGGGATCAGTTTTGGCCAGCGAAGCTGACCGAAGTTGACCTGAACAATGACGGGTTGATGGATGTGATCGCTGCCGCTGAGTATTCGTCTCGCGCCTGCGGCGTTCAAGCGTGTTCACACATGGTGCTCATCAATCGTGGGTCGCGCTACGAAGTCGTCGTCGAGAACGCATTGGCCGTCGAGCTGACCGCGGCCGGGAGCCGCACGCGCGGATACCGCGATCTGCGGGGGTTAGCGCACGGCGCTGTACCCTTCATAGCGAAGTGGGACGGCCGGAAGTACGCGTATTCCGGCTGACCCAAGCCTAGGACAGGAACCACGATGATCTTCACATCCGATAATGCAAGCGGTGCAGCGCCTGAAATCATGGCGGCGTTGGTCGAAGCCGAAGCGGGCTATGCCATGCCCTACGGAAATGACGAGGTGACTGCGGCGGCGCAAGCCCGCGTCCGAGAGGTGTTCGAAGCACCCGAAGCCGCAGTCTACTTTGTAGCCACCGGTACTGCTGCTAACGCGCTGGCACTCGCGTGTCTGTGCCCGCCATGGGCCACTGTCTACTGCCACGAAGGCAGCCATATCGAGGAAGACGAATGCGGTGCGCCCGAGTTCTACACCAGCGGCGCCAAGTTGACCCTTCTGGACGGCGAAGATGCCAAGCTGACCGAGGAAGGTGTCCGCACCGCCATCGGCTCTGCCGCGCCCGTCGGCGTGCACAACGTGCAGAAGGGGGCGCTGTCGCTGACCCAAGCCACCGAAGCAGGCGCGGCATACACGCTGGGAGAAGTCCAGACTCTGGCCGGGATCGCCCGCAACGCGGGACTGCCTGTGCACATGGATGGCACGCGGCTGGCCAATGCGCTGGCCCGGCAGAACGTATCAGCCGCTGACATGACGTGGCGCGCCGGCGTGGATGTGTTGTGTCTGGGCGCAACCAAGAATGGCGCACTGGCCGCCGAGGCCGTAGTGCTTTTCGACCCCGAACGTGCATGGGAATTCGAGTTGCGGCGCAAACGCGGCGGACACCTGTTCTCGAAGATGCGGTTCATCTCGTCGCAGATGGGCGCCTATCTTACAGACGGTCTGTGGCTGCGTTTGGCGCGCCACTCCAACGCCATGGCCGATCGGCTGGCCGACGGGATTGCAGAAGTGGATGATGCCAAAGTGACCAACACCGTCGGCGCGAACATCCTGTTTCCAGAGATCACGCTCGCCCAACACAAGCGGCTCGAAGCAGCGGGCGCGCGCTACTACACAATGACACCCTTTGATCCAGACGGTTCGGACGATCAGGTGATTAAAGTTCGTCTGGTAGCCAGTTTCCGAACAACCGAGGATGACGTGGACAGCTTTCTGGGCGCATTGAACGGTTGACCCTTAGAACCCGTCCGGGTTTTCAGCTTTCACGACGTTGCCGCCGGCCACGCGCGCATCCTGCAGCAATTCTGCTGCGCGAAGCAGAAGATCTGCCTGAGAATCTTCAGCGCGAAACACACTGAGGCCGACGGAAACCGGGATCGGTCCAACCTTGTCGGATGTTTCCTTCAGGGTAAACTCTCGGGTTGTCAGTTCGGATCGGATCGCCTCCGCAGTGGAGAGTGCTTCCTGGAAGCTACACAGTTTCATCAGAAGCCCAAATTTTGTGCCGCTCAGTCGCGCTGCAACATCGTTTCCGTTGGCAAATCGGCCAACAACACGTCCCGCCGCACGGATGATCTGATCACCTCCGAAGCGCCCGTACTGCGTGTTCAAAATATCAAACTTGTCGAGCGACACCATGCAAAGCATCATTTGCACTCCGTTCTTCCGAGCGTGATACATGTCGTTCTCAAGCTGGACATCAAACCCGCGCCGCCCGGTTAGGCCCGTCAGAAGATCCTTGTTCCCCTCGGTGCGTGAAGCGGTAACATTTGCTGTGATCTCACTCACCCGGTTGCGCGTCGAGATCAGGCTGTTGTGCATCGCGGCAGTAGCAGATTTGGCGGTATCAGTGTCCTCAAGCAGATCCTTGATAACATCAGTCAGGTCCTCGGGCGATGCCGTCTGGACCAACCGCCCGCTGGCCTGTTCGAGTTGCCGCTCATAGAGCTCGCCCGCCTCCATCTGATCAGCAAGTCCCGACACCGCGCTTTCGATCGACGATTCAATCACGTGTGATGCACGTTGCTGCCGCTCCCATTCTCCATCATTGGAGCGGAAGTTGTCGTGATGAATACGGTCCAGATCAAACGAGGTCAGAATGTTCTCTCGCCCGCCTGCGCGTTTCACTTGCTCGCTCACCACTGCGTTACCGGCAGCGTAGGCAAAGAACACCTCGTAGGCCTTCGGACTGGGGGCACAACCATACTGAGAAACCAGTTCCAAAGCTTGTTGTGCGAGAATCCACGGATTCGTGCTGCCGCCTCCGGAAGACTGCACTGAGATCTGACCACCCATACGAACCCCGGCTACGGAAAAGCGCTGGTTCGAAATGTCCGCGATGTCGATTGCCAACACGTTAATGTTGCGTGGAACTTGATCCGGATCCTCAGGCTTCGCGTTGCGCGGCTGGCACGCGAGGCTATTCGCCAGGGTGAATGCGGCTTTTGCCAAGCCGTTCTTGCAAGCGGGCCCAGGCCCCCACAAACGGACGCAGATACAACATGCGCACACCGCGCCAAGTACCGTCTTCCTGTGTCCCCAACCCGAACTCGATGTTCATATGATGCTTCGGCGACACCAATGTTCCTGCCGCCCAATCCCAGAATGCAAAAATGAACCCCATATTCCGGTTCCAGTGCTCGGGCGCGCGACTATGGTGGATCTGATGCTGCGCCGGGCTGACAAACACGTGCTGCAGCCACGAAGGATAGCGCAGGAAGACATGGCTGTGACGCAAATTGAACGCGGCCACGTAAAACCCGACGACGATGATATTCATCTCCAGCAATGTCACCATCAACATGGCCGGCCCCAGCGTATACGTGAACGTCGCGTAGATTGCGCCGATTGCAGCCGAGGCGATCAGCGAGTCGACGATCTCCTCGACAGGATGCATGCGAGCGGCCGTCAGGGGCGTCATGACCTCGGCCGAATGGTGCACTTTGTGGAACTCCCACAGCTCCGGTACGACGTGGAAGATCCAATGGCCGAACCACAGCGAGAAGTCCATGACCAGCGCGATAACCAGCGTTACCACCAGTGTCCAGAACAGTGAGGGCGCCACACTCCACTCCATCGGCCCCCAGATAGCAATCATCCCAGACAAGACATAGGCGTTCACCCAAGGCACCAGCGTGAAGACCTGCAGGTAGACAAACGCCCTCAGAAGCCGATTGACGACAAAGTAGACGTAGTCGGTCATGGCAGACGGGTGGAAGATGATCTGCCGCGGCATGAGCCATTTCAGCAGCCCTGCCGGACCCGCCGCCCGATTTTGGTGCACGACGAAACTGTAGTAGGCGATCGCTATACCAAGGGCCGCCAGCATCCAATAGATCGACAGCCGCTCCCTTGGGTCCAGAAAGGCCCCTACTGCAGTCAGCAACGTATTGTAGGTCTCGTCGAGCATGTGTTGTCCCTCGATCGTTGTCAGCCCGCCGTATCAAGCGCGGTATTCCAGCACACAATTGCGGCATGGGCGGGGCAAGACTCTCCGAGCAAGACCTTACGTCTCTGCTTCGAACCCCAGTGTTGCAGGATCGAACTCGTAGTGCGCACCGCAAAACTGACAATCTGCGGTCAACTTGCCCCTGTCATCAGTCATATGGCCGATATCCTTGGCCGAGTATTGCTTCATCGCAGCGACAACCCGGTCGGCTGAACAGGTGCAGCCAAACTCTATGCTCTGTGCATCATAGACTGTCGGGATCTCTTCGTGGAAGAGCCTGGTCAACAGACCTTCGGGACTGAGATGCGGGCCGATCAGTTCGTGTGCCTCGACGGTTTCGGCAAGAATATTGACGCGGTTCCAGTCTTCCTCGCGCCCACCCATGGCGGCAACGTCGTCGGCGGACATCAGCCCGTCCTCGCCTGAGGGCATATCGGGAATAATCCCACCATCCGAAGGCATCTGCTGGATCAGAACGCCGCCGGCACGCCAATGTGGCGATGGCTCGCCCGGTTCCTGCGCCTCGGCGGCCAATGCCGTTATGCGGGTTGCAAGCTGTTCGGACTGCGCGAAATACGTCTCGGCACAGCTGGACAGCGAACTGCCCGTCAATGGCGTCACGCCCTGATAGGGCGACATTCCCGGTCCCTGGTCGATGGTCACACCAAACACGCCCTTGCCCAGCAACTCGAACGGGGCGATCCGCGAGGACACGACTTCGCCCTTGTCAAAACTGGCATAGGCACGCAGGCGGGCGGGCTCGCCTTCGGCAGTGGGCGCAAAATAGTCGGTGGCGATCAGGCGCACGGCCCCCTCGCCGCGAATTTGCAGACTGAATTTCCAGCGCAGCTTGATAGCCTGTCCGATCAGAGCTGTCAGCACGACAGCCTCCGCCACCAGCGCCGCAACCGGGCCAGGATAGCGATGCTGATCCAGAATAGACTGCAATGTGTCATCCAAGCGTACGACCCGCCCCCGCATGTTGGAGCGGCCCAGGCGGAATGGCAGAATGGCATCGTCTGGCGTGGGCATGAGCGATCTCCTTGGGGAACAGGGGTCGACATAATGCCTCTGCCCCCTGCGCGCAAATGCCGGTTTGTTCGAGCGAGGAGGACTGGCATCAAACTAAGTATGAAACGGATCGGAGAACCCTGGCTGAAGGGTCGCCCCTATCGTGACCGTATAGGCGCATATGCCATCATCGTCGGGCGCGATGGTGAACTGCTGCTGGTCGAGGAACGCGGAGAGTTGCAACTACCGGGCGGCGGGATTGATCCGGGCGAAAGCCCGTTGCAGGCCCTGCACCGAGAAGTCCGTGAAGAGACCGGTTGGCGCATCGCCGAGCCGCGCCGGTTCGGCGCCTTCCAGCGGTTTGTTTACATGCCAGACTACGGGTACTGGGCGCGCAAATCGCAGCTGATCTTTACGGCCCGAGGCGTGCACTCGCTGGGCCCCCCTACGGAAGGCTGGCATCAGCCGCTATGGATGGCACCCGAGGACGCGGCCCGAAAGCTGGACGTCGAGGGCGATCGCGAGATGGTCGCCCGTGCAATCATGCAACGTTTGATATAGGCGTTTCGCCCTTCAGGGTACGGCAATCCTGTTGGAGCCGTTCTCGTCGATTATCCTGCAATCGCAAGGTGGGCTGGCCTTCTTCTTGGCCGCGCAATCACCCAAAGCGGTATATCGCAGGTGGTTCATTGGATTGCTCCCGACCGCATAGCGCGCATCAATGAAATAGCCTTGAACTCCAGAGATGTTGACGACGTTGCCGTTCTCCCACGCGATACAAGCAGCGGTGGCCGAGTGACCACTGCTCACATCGGACGGAAAATCAAAACTCGACATGATTGTCGCGTGGACCTCATCGGCCACAGCTTGTTTCTGCGGTGATTGTTCAATTTCAGTACTGAGACAGCCCGAAAGGCAACCTATGGCCACGCTGGCTAGCAAAATGCGCAATTAAAATCTCCCATCTCAAACACCCGAGGCGATGGTAGAGCGAGAACTCAGATACTGTAAAGAGTATGCAAGCCGGGCACTGGCCACCCAGACATGGGACACGCTATCTCAAGCCGAAAGACACCAGCGCATGATGCCCTTCTGGGCGTGCAAACGGTTCTCCGCCTCGTCAAAGACCACCGATTGAGGACCATCGAAGACCTCTGACGTGACCTCTTCATCGCGGTGGGCAGGCAGGCAATGCATGAACAGCGCATCGTCTTTCGCCGCAGCCATTAAATTGCTATCCACCTGATAGGGTTTCAACTGATTATGCCGACGATCGCGCGCCGAAACGTCGTCATGCATTGATAGCCAAGTGTCCGCGACCACCAGGTTCGCGCCCTGCACTGCGCGATGCGGATCACGCTCGATGCGCAGATGGTCGCCTGCCGCCGCTACAACACTGGCCGAAGGATCAAGCGTTTCCGGCCCGGAGAACACAAGTTCAAAATCAAATGCCTTGGCCGCGTGCGCGAACGAGGCGAAGACGTTGTTCCCGTCGCCGGTCCACACAACCTTCGCGCCCTTGATCGGCCCGCGATGTTCCTCGTAAGTCATCACATCCGCCATGATCTGGCAGGGATGGGTTTCATTTGTCAGCCCGTTGATCACTGGCACCGTCGCGGCCTCGGACAGCTCCAGAAGGGTTTCCTCCTTGAACGTTCGGATCATGATCAGATCCACATAGCGCGAAAGGACTCGCGCCGTATCGCCGACGGTCTCGCCATGACCAAGCTGAAGCTCCGAGCCCGACAGTACCATGGTCTGCCCGCCCATCTGCCGCACGCCGACATCAAAGGAAATACGCGTCCGGGTGGAAGGCTTTTCGAAGATCAGAGCGACAACGTGATTGGCCAAAGGCTGCTCGGCATCGGGTGTCAGCTTGGGTTGCCCCGCACGGGCCTGTTTCACCTTGAGCGAGTGGTCCAGTATCCCCCGAAGTTCCTCCGGAGGAATCTGATTGAGATCCAGAAAATCAGGCATCAGGCAGCTTTCCGGGCCTTGCAGGCGGCGTCCAGACGGCTGACGGCATCGGAGAGATCCGCATCCGAGGCGTTCAGCGGCGGCAGCAACCGCATGATGTTCTCGGCCGCAGGCACAGTCAGCATATGCTGGTCATAGGCATGGCCGACCATGTCGCCCGCGGGCGTGCCGTCGTGAAAGCGGATTCCGATCATCAGACCTTCGCCACGCACCTCGGCAATGATGTCCGAATGGGTGTCGGCAAGCTCACCCAGACGTTGTCGTAAAAGGCCTGTCTTGCGTTTGACCTCGTCCAGAAAGCCCGGGCTCAACACTTCGTCCAGCACTGCACAGCCCACGGCACAACCGAGTGGATTGCCGCCGTAAGTCGACCCATGCGTGCCCGGCACCATGCCGCGTGCAGCCTTTTCGGTTGCAAGCCCGACACCAAGCGGAAAGCCACCGCCGATGCCTTTGGCAATCCCCATGATGTCCGGAATTGCGCCTGCCAGTTCATGGGCGAAGAGCGCACCTGTCCGGCCAACGCCACACTGGATCTCGTCGAAGATCAGAAGCAACCCATGTTCATCGCAAAGCGCGCGCAACCCCCGCAAGCACTGGTGCGGAACGGGACGGATACCGCCCTCGCCCTGCACGGGCTCGATCATGATTGCGGCAGTCTCGGGACCGATGGCTGCCTTCAGCGCATCGTGATCTCCGAAAGGCACCACATCAAAGCCTGGCAATAGAGGGCCGAAACCGTCCACCAACTTGGGATTACTGTGCGCTGCCGAGATCGTACCCAAAGTGCGCCCATGAAAGGCACCCTCGAAAGTGATGATCCGGTGACGCTTGCGATCGGCCTCGTTCTCAGCCGCGGACCAGTACTTTCGCGCGATCTTGATGCAGATCTCCATCGCCTCTGCCCCGGAATTGCAGAAGAACATGGTGTCGGCAAAGGTTCCCTCGACCAGTTTGGCCGCCAGTTCTTCCTGCTTCGGGATATCGTAGAGGTTGGAGACATGCCACACTCGTCGCGCCTGCGCTTCCAAAGCTTCCACAAGCTTCGGATGGGCATGGCCAAGGCAATTCACGGCAATCCCTGCGCCGAAGTCGAGATACTTCTCGCCTTCAAGCGTGGTCAGCCACGATCCTTCGCCCCGCTCGAACTTGAGCGGTACCCGTGCGTAAGTTGGCATTACGGGCGCGATCACTGGTCTGGTCTCCTATCCATGGCCGATTGGCCGATCAAAACGAAATACGCCCCGGGGCGGATGCCCAGAGGCGAGGCGTGGGTTATGAGGGATTGGCTGGGGGCTGTCAATTCTGCGCAACCCAGACGAGATGCGGAGCATTGCGGTATCGCGGATTTCACGTCAGGTAGTCCACAGCTTGAAGGAAGATGCCATGCGGACCGACATACAGGCATTGCGGGGGATCGCGGTGTGCTTTGTATTGTTTTACCACGCCGGTATCGGCGGGGTCAGCGCTGGCTTCCTCGGCGTCGACATCTTCTTCGTCATCTCGGGTTTCCTGATCACTGGCATTGTCGCGCAAGCGCTGAAAACCGGCACGTTCTCGTTCCGTGATTTCTATATCCGCCGCGCTCGGCGCCTGTTGCCTGCAGCGTTTGTAGTACTGGCCATCTGTGGCGCTCTATCGGGATATTTTCTGACCAGGTCGGAGCAGATTTGGTTTCACGAGCAGGTCGTCGGTTCCTTGTTCTTCGTGGCAAACTTCGTGCTGCTGGATCAGATCGACTATTTCGCGACTGCGGCAGATCAGAAGCCATTGCTGCACATGTGGTCACTGGCAATCGAGGAGCAGTATTACGCTCTTCTTCCTGCTGCCTTGTTCTTCCTGCGCCCGGCATGGTGGGGCAGAGCGCTGCTTGGAGTGGTCGTCGTCAGCTTTGCCGGGTGTGTGGTCATTCAGTTCTACGCCCCAGCGCACGCATTCTATCTGCTGCCAACAAGGGCGTGGGAGCTTTGCCTTGGCTCCGTCGGAGCCGTCTATGCCGTCCAACTGCGCGGCAACAAGTGGGTTCAGCGCGCCGCCCTTCCAGCGGTTGTGGTGCTGACTGCTCTCCCGTTCTTCCCAACCGGCGCGCCCCATCCGGGACTGGACGCTCTTCTTGTCTGTATTGCTACCCTCATTCTCCTCATGCGGCGCGACGACACGACTGTTCTGCCAGTGCAGGTTCTCGCCCGCATCGGCGACATGTCATACGCGCTGTATCTTGTGCACTGGCCAATCTTCGCTTTTGCCAAAAACGTATACGTGTCCAGCACCGTGCCTGCGGATGTGCGGGCAGGTCTGCTGGCATTGTCCCTGATCTTGTCCTACATGTTGTATCGATTGGTCGAGCAGCCGTTTCGTCAACACACCTTCCTACCCAACTTCAGGCTGGTGGGGTTGGGTGGCTCGGTTATAGCGGCGGTTGCTCTCATCCCGTTTCTCAGCGCCGCAAACTGGTCGGGAGATGTGGACTTCCGGGAAGAACGACGAACCAACTGGGGCTTTGACGAGGCCTGCGAGTACAAACAGAATTTCTTTTCGCGATCAGAATGCCGAAACTCCGAGCCTGACAAGGTCCACATTCTGGTCTGGGGTGACAGCTTCGGCATGCACGTAGTGCCCGGCATCGCCGCACAGCATGGACCGGGTGTGGAACAGGCCACCCGAAATGCATGCGCGCCGATCCTCGGCCTCGCGCCACGGAATGATGCGTCCTACACACGCCCCTGGGCAGAGTTCTGCCTCGAATTTCAGCACAGTGTGCGTGACTACATTGAGAGTAGTTCGGCGGAAATCGTCGTTCTGTCGACACCGATCACGCATTATGTGGACGAAGGAGCTTCACTGCTGGTCCAAACGGGCGAAGGCCTCACGGAAGTCGAGGGCGACGTGGGCCTGACGCTAGAGCACTTCCGGGCTACCGTCGCAGCGATCCGGGCGCTGGGCAAGCGGGTTATCGTGATCTCGGCACCACCCCGCGCGGACTACGCCCTGCCAGAGTGCATGGTGCGCAAGGCAACCGGCCGGCTCGTCAGAGGTTATTTCAGCGATTGCAGGCTCAGCATGGAGATTTACCGGGAAGCCGCACCCGCCTCGGTCGAGTTCTTTGGACGACTGGAAGAAGAAGCGGACGTGCCGGTGATCCGTCTGGAAGACTTCATGTGCCCCGAAGACAGATGTATGACTGATCTTGACGGCGTGATGCTCTACCGCGACCGCATTCATCTATCGGTGAACGGCAGCATAAAACTGGCACAAGCGATGGATTGGCTCGGCGAAATTCAGGAACGCGCCCGCTAGGGCTCTTTTGGTACTGATCCAAGCCGCAGGAATCAGGAAGTTCCGCAACCAGCGAGACCAACGGGTTCTGTTTACTCCTAAGAAAGCTTGGCATCAGGCCTTCAGCCGAAATCCCGTCGCCAACCACCGCAGCGCGAGCCAACACAGCACAGTATTGAGCACAACCGTCGCAACAAAGCCGATCCATGGGCTGGAATCCGATACGCCCAGCGCACCAAACCGAAACCCATCGATCAGGTAGAAAAACGGGTTTGCGTGACTGATAGCCTGAAAGGCAGGCGGCAGCCGCTCGATGGAATAGAACGTGCCGGACAGAAAGCTCAGCGGTGTGATCACAAAGTTGGTCATCATCGACATCTGATCGAACTTCTCGGCATATATGCCCGCCAGCAGGCCCAGCAGCGACAGCATCACAGATCCGGACAATGCGAAGAACAGCATCCATAGGGGCGCCTGCGGCCAGATCCCGGCCCACGGGAACACAACCAGCATCACGACAGTCGCACAGACCAGCGCCCGGATAACTCCGCCTGCGATGTACCCTGCAAGGATCTCGACCGGGCTGAGCGGTGGCATAAGTGTGTCGACGATATTTCCCTGGATCTTTGAAATCATCATGGAGGAGGACGTGTTTGCGAATGCGTTCTGGATGACGACCATCATCAGAATACCAGGGGCCAGAAATTGAATGAATGGCACACCGCCCACAGGTCCTCGGCCCGCCCCGAAGGCCAGCGTGAATACCGTCATGAACAACACCGAGGTCACCACGGGGGCCAGCACCGTTTGGGTGTAGACATTGAGGAAACGCTGAACCTCGCGCACCACCAGTGTTCGCAGACCCAGCCAGTTTACCCGCCCGAACCGGCGCTGTCCCATTGTGGGCCCTGAATGCGGTGTCTGCACAACAACTCTCCTGTCTTGAGCGGGGGGGTCTTGTATCAGCCGCGCGGGTGACTATCATAGCGATATCTGCTCGCACTGCGGCCCAAGCCGCAATTCCAACAAGGAGACCTGCATGTCTTGGACCGATGAACGCGTCGAGAAGCTGAAAGAGCTTTGGTCCGAGGGTATCAGTGCGAGTCAGATCGCCAAAGTGCTCGGCGGTGTGACGCGCAATGCGGTCATCGGTAAGGTGCATCGCCTGGGGCTTTCGAACCGGGCCACCGGCGCGGACGAAACGAAGTCGGCAGAGGCACCGAAGGCAAAGGCGGCGCCCTCGCCCAAACCAGAGCCGAAAGTGCAGGCAAAACCCGAAGAACCGATCATGTCGGCTGGTCAGCTGCCCGTCACGCCCGCGCGTCGTGTCGCACCCGTGATCCGAGACGCAACGCAGCCGCGAGCTCCTGGCGCTCCGACGCCCGAAGAAGAAGCCGCACGCGCCACGCTGGTCGAGATCGAGAAATTCGCCAAGAAGGTCAGCCTGCTGGATTTGACCGAGCGGACCTGCAAATGGCCCATCGGAGATCCGACTGAAGAAAACTTTGCATTCTGCGGACTGTCGGCCATTCCGGGCAAACCATACTGCGAGCACCACGTGGCAGTGGCCTTCCAGCCAATGTCCTCACGCCGCGACCGGGCCCGCGCCCGGAACTGATCGCACACACCGGGGGATTTGGGAAATGCTGCGCTGCGGCGCCGGGCTGGTTTGGCTCGCGCTTGTTTTGGCACTGGTTCCGGCCCCGACTGCGTGGGCCGCGGACACGTGGCCGTTTCAACCACTACCAACCGCACGCCCGGCCAGCATTGCCGAACAGGTTACCAAAGCTCCCGACGGATATTCGACGACACAGATCTGCACACTCATCGCCGCGGCCGCCAGCGAGCGCGGCATGCCGCCGGAGTTCTTCGCCCGATTGATCTGGAAGGAAAGCCGTTTCGACGTGAAAGCCGTCAGCCCCGTAGGCGCGCAGGGCATTGCACAGTTCATGCCTGCAACAGCGCGTATCCGCGGACTGAAAGATCCATGGGACCCAAAACAAGCCATTCCCGCCTCGGCGCATTTCCTCGCAGACCTGCATGCGGCGTTTGGCAACTGGGGCCTTGCCGCAGCTGGGTACAACTGCGGACCGGACTGCGTGTCGCGTTGGCTTGCAGGTAAACGCCGCAGCGTCCCCTACGAGACCCAGAACTATGTGCAATCCATCACGTTCAGACCTGTCGAGTGGTTTCGCGACCGCAGCAACAAGGTGGAGCCGCGCCCTCTGGAGAAAGGCAAGACCTTCATGGAGGGCTGCGCCCGCCTGCCGATCATTGCAACCCGAACGATGGGCACCGCTCAGGCTCGATCGCCCTGGGGCGTACAGATCGCAGCGGGCATCACGCGGCGCGCAGCACGCAAGGCGTATAACCGCGCTCGTTCGCGTCTGCGCCAAGTGATTGGCGGACGCGGGCCGATCATCGTCAGGTCCAAGAAAGTCGCAGGACGCACACTTTACTCAGCGCGCGTCGGTGCCTCCAGCCGCGGAGCCGCACGTGCCTTGTGCGGTCGCATCCGTTCGGCGGGCGGCAACTGTGTGGTCCGGCGAAACTGAATCAGCGCCTCGGACTGGCCAAGGCCTGCCCGCTCGGCTAAACCCCCGCCGAACAGCCTGAGAGACAGCTACCATGCCCGACCTTCTGCTAGAATTGTTCTCCGAGGAGATTCCCGCCCGCATGCAAGCGCGCGCAGCGAAGGATCTGCAAAAGTTGGTGACAGATCATATGGTTGAGGCGGGCTTGACCTATTCAGGTGCTCAGGCATTTGCGACGCCCCGGCGACTGGTGCTTGTCGCCTCGGATCTGCTGGCCGAGACGCCTGACACGGTCGAGGAACGCAAGGGGCCCCGCACGGATGCGCCCGACAAAGCCCTGGAAGGCTTTCTCAGGTCTACCGGTCTGACCAAGGATCAACTGGAGGCCCGCGACGACAAGAAAGGCCAGGTCTGGTTCGCCACGGTCCGGCGTGAAGGCAGACCTGCCGCCGACGTGATGGCCGAGGCTGTCGAACACGCAGTACGTAATTTCCCATGGCCAAAATCCATGCGATGGGGCACGGGCAGCCTCCGTTGGGTAAGGCCACTCCACTCAATCCTCTGCATCCTGTCCGACGAGGCCGGGCACAACACCGTTCCGCTGGACATTGACGGCATCAAGGGTGGTGACACCACACATGGCCACAGGTTTCTTGCGCCGGACGCTTTCACCGTCACCGGGTTCGACGACTACGTCATGAAGCTGGAGGCCACCAAAGTCCTGCTCGATCCCGCCGAGCGGGCTGACAAGATCGCCCATGATGCAACCCAGCTTGCCTTCGCGGCTGGTGCCGAGGTGGTGGAGGACAAGGGCCTCCTGACCGAGATCGCAGGCCTCGTCGAATGGCCCGTCGTACTGATGGGAGACATTGGCCCCGAGTTCCTCGACCTGCCACCAGAAGTGCTTCAGACCTCGATGCGCGAACACCAGAAGTTCCTGTCGGTGCGCTCGAAGAATGGCCGGATCGAACGCTTCATTACCGTTGCCAACACCGAGACCGCAGACGATGGCGCGACCATCCTTGCTGGCAATCAAAAGGTGCTGACCGCCCGCTTGTCGGACGCCAAGTTCTTCTGGGAAAACGACTTACGGACGATCAAGGTCAAAGGAATGGCGGCGCTCGCCAAGCCACTGGCCAACGTCACCTTCCACAACAAACTCGGCTCGCAGGCCGAACGGATTGACCGCATCGCGGCACTGGCACGCGAAATCGCGCCTTCAGTCGGCGCCGACCCTGAAATGGCGGAGCAGGCCGCGCGGGTAGCAAAGGCGGATCTGAGCTCCCAGATGGTCTACGAGTTCCCCGAACTTCAGGGCACCATGGGCCGCTACTATGCCGAGGCCGCGGGCCTGGCCCCAGAGATCGCCATGGCCTGCGAGGCACACTACGCGCCCCTCGGCCCCTCGGACGATGTGCCGACCGAGCCAGTGTCGATTGCCGTGGCACTTGCCGACAAGATCGACATGCTGACCGGGTTCTGGGCCATCGACGAGAAGCCCACCGGGTCCAAAGATCCGTTTGCCCTGCGCCGTGCGGCGTTGGGAGTGATCAGGACGGTGCTGGAAAACCGGCTGCGGACTGGGCTCCAAGCATTGTTTCAAGCGGCACTTCAGCCTTTGCGTGAAGCACAGATAGTGTTGATCGCTCCCGAGTATGGACAGTTGGATCCCAACAACAAACTTGGAGCCATCGAGTACCGAAAAGCGGAGGACAAAGCGTTCACGGAGAACCTCATTTCCTTCTTCGCCGACCGCCTCAAGGTCTACCTCCGCGATCAGGGCATCCGGCACGATGCGATACAAGCGTGCTTCGATCTTGGCGGGCAGGACGATCTTGTGCTGCTGGTGAACCGGGTGCGCGCTTTGCAGGAGTTCCTCGAAACCGAGGACGGGAAGAATCTGTTGGCAGGCTTTAAACGTGCATCCAACATAGTCGCAGCCGAAGAAAAGAAGGACGGCGTCGAGTATTCTGGCGCGCCCGATGGGAAGTTCGCCGAACAGGATGAAGAGCGTGCGCTCTTTGCCGCCCTTGATGCCGCTGAACCGGCCATTACCCAGGCGCTGGCATCCGAGGACTTCTCGACAGCCATGCGCCAGATGGCCAAGCTCCGTGCGCCCATCGACGCGTTCTTCGACAAGGTCACCGTGAACAGCGAGAACGGGGTGGTGCGTCGTAACCGACTGTGCCTCCTAACGCGCGTGCGCACAGTCATGGCACAGGTGGCTGTCTGGAACGCAATCGAGGGATAACCCAAGTGTTGCGTATTGACCCACGGCCTTGCCCGGCACGCGCGCTCTACTGCGCGACAACTGCAAGTCCGCGATCAATACTGTAGGAGAAGGCCCTCGTTTGGCTCTGACGGCTCTTGTGCACCGCACAAGTCAGGCGGTATGACACCCGCATGACGCGTTTGGACAATATCGGTTGGATTGCAATGGACGGCCCTGCCCCGGTGGTGGATCTCCATGGCGAAAAAGCCGTGCTGTTGGCACAAGCGGCGTCCGCAGGCATTTCCGTACCGCCTGCGTTCGTCCTCCCCGGCGGCTTTGACGGCGACGTGTCTGTTCCATTGGCGCGGCTCGAAGTCGCGGCAGGACGCAAGCTCGACGACCCGGAGGTTCCATTGCTGTTGTCGGCGCGACCCTCCGCGACAATCGCCGCTGGTGGTGTCGCACCAGCAATCCTCGACATCGGAATATGTTCCGCTTCCCTCCCATCCCTCGCGACAAGGCTTGGAGATCAGGTTGCCCAGGACCTCTACCGCCGTCTGATCCATTCCTATGGTGCCGGTGCACTTGGCGTTGATGGCGAGGAGTTTGAATACGCCTTGCACGACACGCTCCGCGAGGCTGGTGTGAACAGCGAGGCTGCGTTGAGCGCGCCGCAATTGGCCGCCTTGTCAGAGGCATCTCTGTCCATGATCGCCGATATGGGCACGGCTGCCTTTCCCGATGATCCGCACGCGCAACTGAACGGTGCTATCGCTGCCCTGGACGCGGCATGGAACAGCCGCACCGCACGCCTGCGCCGAGAAGCCCTTGGGGCAGATCCAGATGCCCCGCTACCCGTCATCGTTCAGGCAATGGTACTGGGCCTGGGTGTTGCGCCATCGGGCGCAGGTTTTGCAGACCTCCGCAGCGAGTCGACTGGCGAGATCCACATGAGCGGACGGTACCTGACTGATGCTCAGGGCGAAGATGCCATGATGGGCCTTCGTACTCCTATGGTGTTGACCGATGCGGAAAAGGGTGCCCGAGGGCTGACAGGGCCATCATTGGAAGCCACCGCCCCCAGCATCATCACCGAGTTGGCCAAAGCTGGAGCTGCGCTGGAAACCGCTGTTGGTGATGCGGTCAGCCTCGAGTTCACGATCGAGGCGGGGAAGCTCTGGGTACTTGAGGTCAAGCGCGCCAAACGCTCTGCCCGTGCTGCGGTTCAGATCGCCGTGGATCTCGCCGAAGCAGGTGCCATCACGCGGGAAGAGGCGTTGATGCGTGTCGATCCGGGGCATTTGGAAGAGCAGCTGCACCCGGCGATAGATCCAACGGCGCAGCGCGTTTTGCTTGGTCACGGCTTGCCAGCCTCGCCCGGTGCGGCGGCGGGCGGGCTTGTGTTCACGCCAGACGAGGCCGAGGTTGCGGCTGCGCGCGGGCAACCTGCAATCCTGGCGCTGATCGAAACAAGCCCCGAGGACATACGCGGCATGCACGCAGCGGCAGGCGTCCTGACGGTGCGCGGCGGTATGACCTCACACGCTGCAGTCGTTGCACGGGGCTTGGGCAAACCTTGTGTCGTCGGCGCGCGCGATCTTGTGTTGGACAAATCCGCCGGTGTTTTGCGCACTTCGGATGGTCGGCAACTGCCCGCAGGCGAGTTGGTCAGTGTCGATGGCACGAGCGGTCAGCTGCTGGCAGGCGCAGTGCCTATGATCCAGCCCGAGGCGACAGGAGCGTTTCGGACACTGATGGAATGGGCCGACGATGCGCGCCGTCTTGGCGTCCGCGTCAATGCGGACACTGGTCCGGATGCATCCGTCGCCGCGGATTTTGGTGCCGAAGGCATTGGACTTTGCCGGACCGAGCACATGTTCTTCCAACGTGGACGCATCGCCGCGATGCGCGAGATGATCATGGCCGAAACACAGAAAGAGCGTCGCTCGGCACTGGCAGAGCTACTGCCCATGCAGCGCGGTGATTTCGTGGAGCTCTTTCAGGCGATCCCAGGTCAACCAGTGACCGTGCGGCTGCTCGATCCACCGCTGCACGAGTTCTTGCCCCACGGCGAAAGTGAACTGCGCGAAATGGCGGCCGCCATGGATCGCCCCGTCGCACAGGTGGCACAGCGCGCTGCCGAACTGACAGAGTTCAATCCGATGCTTGGCAAGCGCGGCTGTCGCATCGGGATCTCGTATCCTGAAATCTACGAGATGCAGGCACGCGCGATCTTTGAAGCTGCGATCGAGGCGGGCCGGATCACCGGGAGCCCCGTGAAGCCCGAGATCATGATACCCCTCGTGTCCGCCGTGCGCGAGATCGAAGTACTGCAAGGCCAGATCCACCGCATCGCCGCCATTGTGCACGAACTTGAAGGCGAGATGGTCGACTATACGGTCGGCGTGATGATCGAGACCCCACGGGCTTGTCTGCGCGCAGGTGAGATCGCAGATCTGTGCGGGTTTCTGAGCTTTGGTACAAATGACCTGACGCAGATGCTCTATGGTCTCAGCCGTGACGACGCAGGCCGGTTCATGCCCGACTACGTGGCGCAAGGCGTGTTCGAACATGATCCGTTCCACAGTCTCGACATCGAGGGGGTCGGCGAGATCATGGCCTTGGCCATTGAGCGTGCCCGGACCCATGTGCCCGGGATTTCTCTGGGCCTTTGCGGTGAACATGGTGGTGATCCGCAATCGGTGGATTTCTGTGAACGTGCAGGGTTGGACTATGTATCCTGTTCGCCCTACCGGGTACCGGTGGCGCGGCTGGCAGCAGCCCAAGCAAGCATACGGGCGAGGCAGGAGCAATCAGCCGGCCTGGTCGCAGCAAGATGAATAGCGGGCACGGTGCCGGTGATGGTACGACTCTGTCCAAACTGCGGGCCGGGGGCAAGCGTGCTCTTGCCGATGCGCTGGCGCGGATCGAAACAGAGCCTGACAGCCCCGAGATTGCCGCTTTGCTGGACGCAGCGCTCGCAGTTCCTCAGGGGTTTAGCCTGGGTCTGACCGGGCCGCCTGGCGTGGGTAAATCGACCCTTACAGACGCTTTGATCCGAGCATGGCGTGACGATGGCAAGACCATTGCGGTGATTGCAGTCGATCCCAGCTCGACCCGCACGGGCGGTGCTCTTTTGGGCGACCGGACACGTCTGACAACCGACCCCGCCGACACGGGGGTTTTTGTGCGATCCATGGCGGCGCGGGACCGGCTTGGCGGCGTGGCCGAGATTACGTTCCCCGCCATGGTGCTCATGCGCGCGCTTTACGACTTGGTACTGGTCGAAACCGTGGGGGTAGGACAGTCCGAGACCGCTGTAAGCGCACTTGCGGACATGACCGCATTCTGCGCGCAACCGGGATCTGGTGACGCGCTCCAATTCATGAAGGCAGGCATCATGGAGGTGCCTGATCTGGTGGTTGTGACCAAGGCCGACATGGGAGTGCTTGCCGACCGTGCTGTCGCAGACCTGCGAGGAGCACTGTCGCTGGCTGGCACAAGGCCTGCACCAGTTCTGAGCTGTTCGGCCCGTGATGGGACTGGACTGGACCTAGTTCTGCACGAAATCTGCAACCTCGCCGCCTTGAGAACGCCCGAGTTTCGCCAAAGTCGCCGAGCGCAAGCGATTCGCTGGGCTGAAGATCAGATCCGAGTGCGATTCGGCCAGTTTGGATTCAGTCTTGTCCAACGGCGAACTGTGGATAACTATTTAACAGAGCCATTTTCCGGGACAATCCATCTCAATTCGAAACTTTCTCGCGCCATGACTGAGGCATTTGAGTAACAGTCCGTCGACTTCTCGACCAGTATCACCGACGCAAGACTCGCAGCTTTTGCACACAAACTGCAATCACGTGGTGCGGACCGGGCGCTCAAGACCCGTGGCATAGGGCATGCATAACAGCTGGCATCGGGGAACCGTGGGGTGCCGATAGCCAAATGCCCACATAACGACGGATGGAGACTTTGACATGCGGAAAACTACCTCTCGCCAAACCCCGGCGGGCAGCGCGTGGTTGATCGGAAGCGCGCTCATGGCGGCGGTTGCAATCGCTCCCTCGGCTTCGATGGCCGATGCTTCTGGCGAGCTGAGCTCGCTTCCCTACTACACTGCTCTTTCCGATGCCCTGAGCGGCGAGCAGGCTGCTTTCAGCGCCTTCGCCGTAACTGATGATTTTCGCCGTGCGGCTGGCTTGGAAAGGATCGACGCCGCCAAGACCGGCAAGAGCGCATCGGCTGCCCGCACTGCCGTGGAGGAACTGAAATCCGAGGACGCCAATGCGGCGGATGCGGCCGAGGGCGCGCTGGCATCTATCAAGCAGGACGAGGCCGAGGCCAATCGCGGCAGGTTCACTTCAGAAGCCATTGCAAATTCGACGGTCAAGAAGCGCGGTGCCGAGTGGTACTGCCTGACCGAAGCACTCTACTTCGAAGCGCGCGGCGAGAGCCATTCCGGCCAATTGGCAGTCGCAGAGGTTATTCTGAACCGCGTGGACTCGAAACGCTATCCGGACAGTATTTGCGGCGTCATCAAGCAAGGCCAACACCGCCGCAATGCCTGCCAATTTTCTTATAACTGCGACGGGCGTTCGAACAATATCGGCAACAAGAAGGTTTTCGAAAAGCTGGGAAAGCTCTCGAAGGCAATGATTGACGGCAAGCCCCGGACCATGACCGATGACGCGCTGTACTATCACAACACTTCGGTCAAGCCGCGCTGGGCAAAGAAGTTCGTACGCACAGCACAGATTGGCGATCACATCTTTTATCGCCCACATGTGAATCTGTCCCGCAAATAGCGGCTACAGAATAGTCCGCGGCATGCAAAGTGCCGCGGAGTTCTCGGTTCTCTAGTCGCCTACCACAACCAACAGATCCTTGGCATCGACTGCTGACCCCGCAGGTGTGACAACCCGTTCAATGGTGCCGTCTCGGTCCGCATGGATTGCCGTTTCCATCTTCATGGCCTCCAGCGTCAGCAAGACTTGTCCCGCATGGATTTCCTGTCCCTCTGACACCATCACCGAAGCCACGGACCCCGGCATCGGTGCTGCCACGTGGCCTGCATTGGCTGGGTCGGCTTTTTCGGCACGCGCACCAGCAGCAACGGCCGCCCTGTCCGGTACGCGGATCACACGTGGTTGGCCATTCAGCTCGAAGAACAGCCGCACGTTGCCCTGATCGTGTACATCCGAGATGCCCTGAAGCCGCACGACCAGCGTTTTACCAGGCTCCAGATCAATCGCGACTTCCTCGTTCACTTCCATGCCATAGAAGAATGTGGGCGTCGGGAGAACGCGCACTGGGCCATACTCCCGCCGGCGGCCCATGTAGTCGAGATAAACCGTTTCGTACATCAGGTATGAACAGAGATCCTCATCGTCTACGGAGATACCCGGCATCTTCGCTTCTGCCTCCGCGCGCGCTGCCTCCAGATCCAGCGGCTCCATGATCGAACCCGGACGCACGGTGATCGGCGTATCGCCTTTCAGCACCTTGGCTTGCAAAGCATCCGGGAAACCTCCCGGTGGCTGCCCCACATCGCCCATGAAGAACGTGACGACTGAATCCGGGACCGAGACATCTCTGTCCGGGTTCACGAGATCCTCGACTGTCAATCCGGCCGAGACGAGGCTGAGGGCCATATCACCAACCGTCTTTGCAATGGGCGTGACCTTGATCACATCGCCAAAGGCCTGATTTACGTCTTGATAGGTCTGCGCAATCTCGGGCCAGCGGTGCTCCAGCCCCATGGACCGGGCTTGCGCGCGCAAATTAGTGACCTGCCCACCTGGCATTTCGTGAAGATAGACATCCGAGGAAGGGCTGCGCATGTCGGACTCGAAGCCCGCGTAGACGGATCTCACCCCTTCCCAGTAAGATGAGATCTCGCGTACTGCATGCGGGTTCAAGCCCGTATCGCGCGGCTGATGTGAGAGAGCGGCAATAATGGATCCCAAGGGCGCCTGAGAAGTCAGCCCAGACAGTGCATCCATGGCGCAGTCTACCGCATCCACCCCTGCCTCGGCCGCAGCAAGTATCGAAGCCGACGAAATGCCAGACGTGTCATGTGTGTGAAAGTGGATCGGGATGGAGATTTCATCCTTCAAAGCCCTGACCAGCGCAGTCGCTGCCGAAGGTTTCACCAACCCGCCCATATCCTTGATACAAAGAATATGGTTGCCCGCGGCCTCAAGCTCTTTCGCGATATCAACATAATATTTCAGCGAGTACTTCGCCCGATCTGGATCGTGGATGTCCCCGGTGTAACAGACAGCAGCCTCCAGAATGCGCCCCGTTTCGAGCACTGCATCCATGGAGACACGCATATTCTCAACCCAGTTCAGCGGATCAAACACGCGGAACACATCCATGCCTGTGTCGGCGGCGCGGTGGATAAACTTCTGCACCACGTTGTCAGGCAAGTTTGTGTAACCAACCCCGTTCGACGCACGTACCAGCATCTGTGTAAGCAAGTTTGGCATGGCCCGCCGGAGCTCGCGCAAACGTTGCCATGGGCATTCCTGCAGGAATCGGTACGAGACATCAAAGGTCGCCCCGCCCCAACATTCGACCGAAAACAGATCCGACATGAAGTGGCTATAGGCAGGCGCGGCGCGGATCATATCAATCCCCCGCATCCTGGTCGCCAGCAATGATTGGTGCGCGTCACGCATCGTCGTGTCGGTGATCAGCAGTTTTTGCTGCTTCAGCATCCAGTCGGCAATCGCCTTGGGGCCTTCTGCATCAAGCTTCTGCTTCAGACCAAGCGGCGCACGGTGGCTGAGCGCTCTGGGTGGCTCTGGTGCCTCCACCTCTGGCTTCGGACCACGCCCCGCAACCTCGGGGTTTCCATTGACAGTGATGTCACCAATGAAGGTCAGCAGCTTGGTCGCCCGGTCCCGGCGGCGCTTGAAGTCAAAGAGGTCCGGCGTCTCGTCGATGAACTTGGTATGGTAAGTGTTGTCGAGGAAGCTTTCGTGGCGCAGCAGGTTCTCGACAAAGGCGATGTTCGTGGCAACTCCCCGGATGCGGAATTCGCGGAGCGCACGGTCCATACGGGCGATGGTCTCTTCGGGTGTCGGAGCCCAAGCCGTGACCTTCTCCAAAAGACTGTCATAGAACCGGGTGATGACCGCACCAGAATAAGCTGTGCCCCCGTCAAGCCGGATCCCAAACCCGGTCGCACCTCGATAGGCGGTAATGCGACCATAGTCGGGAATGAAGTTATTCAGCGGGTCTTCGGTGGTGATCCGGCATTGCAGCGCATGACCATTCAGCCAGATCGCATCCTGACCCGATACGCCAGTTGCATCGGCGAGGCTTGAGCCTTCGGCAATGCGGATCTGGGCCTTCACGATATCAATGCCGGTAACTTCCTCGGTCACCGTGTGCTCGACCTGAACGCGGGGATTCACTTCGATGAAGTAGAACTCGTCCGTGGCCATATCCATCAGGAACTCGATGGTGCCAGCGCACTCGTAGCTGGCATGGGC
Organism: Paracoccaceae bacterium; assembly: GCA_045106875.1. Taxonomy (GTDB): domain Bacteria; phylum Pseudomonadota; class Alphaproteobacteria; order Rhodobacterales; family Rhodobacteraceae; genus Thermohalobaculum. Next base: position 22,940 of record JBGCFK010000400.1, read on the forward strand.
CGCGATCTTCAGGCCAAGTCCATTGATCTCTTCGCGTTGCTTATCGGTCAGATAAGGCGCGGGCGCACGCTCGACGACTTTCTGGTTGCGCCGCTGAACCGAACAATCGCGCTCAAAGAGGTGTACCAGTTCGCCATGCTTGTCGCCGAGAACCTGAACTTCGACATGGCGGGCCTTGAGGATCAGCTTTTCGAGATATCCCTCGCCGTTTCCAAAGGCGGCTTCGGCCTCTCGCCTGCCCTCGCGCACTTTGTCGTCCAACTCGTTGGGTCCCATGATCGGACGCATCCCGCGCCCACCACCGCCCCAAGAGGCTTTCAGCATCAGCGGATAGCCGACCTCGTCTGCCATGGCGCGGATCTCGTCCATGGCGCCCGGAGCATCAGGGTCAGGCAGAACCTCGGTCGCCGGGACGACGGGCACTCCCGCCGCGATGGCTGCCTTGCGGGCCGAGGCCTTGTCACCCAGCATCCGCATGGTCTCGGCTTTGGGACCAATGAAGGTAATCCCGGCACGTGTGCAGGCATCTACAAAATCAGGGTTCTCGGACAGCAGACCATATCCCGGATGGATCGCGTCGGCGCCAGATTTGAGAGCGACCCGGATGATCTCGTCAATACTGAGATATGCCTCGACCGGGCCAAGCCCCGCACCGATCTGGTAGGCCTCATCCGTCTTGAACCGGTGGAGTCCCAGTTTGTCTTCCTCGGCATAGACAGCAACGGTGGCCTTGCCCAACTCGTTGGCGGCACGACTGACACGAATGGCGATCTCGCCCCGGTTGGCGATCAGGATCTTCTTGAACGCGGGCATAGGCTTCTCCCTGCAGGTTCCTTCATGCGGAATAGCGACGGCCTGACCCATGGGCAAGAGCTTTGCTGCACCGCAAATTGGTGATGCCGCACTACCCGGAAGTGCTTAGAGGCTAGCCGGTTTCGCCTCGCATGTCCTCGAGTGTGCGCTCGCGAAACTTCAGCCACCAGCCGTATTGCTTGGGCCAATCATCCAGCGCGTCCACCATTGGGCGACCCAGAGCAGCCTCGGCATGCAGAGGCCACATAGGGTTCACCAATGCCTCGCGCCCGATTGCGATGATGTCCGCCTCACCAGCCTGCAGGATCTGCTCGGCATGATGCGGGTCAAGGATCAGACCCACGGCAATCGTGGCCATCTCCGTCTCACGCTTGATCTCGGCGGCATAGGGAACCTGGTAGCCGAAGTCGCGGCGCACACGTGCATTGGTAGCCGACCCTTTCAGCCCGCCCGACGAGGTGCAGATCATGTCGATCCCGACGTCCTTCAGCCGCCGGGCATACTCCACCGAGTCCGCCATCTGCCAGCCAAGCGCATCCCCATCCACCGCGCTGATACGCACGCTGATGGGCTTGTCCGCAGGCCATGTTTCGCGAAGCGCGGCGGCAAGCTCAAGCGGCCAGCGAACACGGCCCTCGAAATCTCCGCCATACCCGTCATTCCGTGTGTTCGAGAGCGGCGAGAGGAACTGATGCGCAAGGTATCCATGGGCGTTGTGGATCTCGAGCCAGTCGAAACCAGCTTTCAACGCACGCTCGGCAGCGGCGACCCAAGCGTCGGTCAGGGCCTTTAGCTCGTTGGTCGCGAAGGCACGTGGTTCCAGATACCCTTCATCGATGGGCTCGGCTGTGGGTCCGACAGGTTGCCAGACCTCATCACCGCGGGCCATGTCTTCGGGTGTGAGCGGCCCGTTTCCGTCGAACGCCCGTTGCATGGATCCCTTCCGACCCGCATGGGCCAGCTGGATCCCGGGCACAGATCCCTGCGCACTAAGAAAGCCGGTGATCCGCGCCCAGGGCTCGATCTGCTCATCGGACCAAAGTCCCGTGCAGCCATTGGTAATGCGGCCCTCGCGGGTAACGGCGGTCGCCTCGGCAATGACCACACCGGCACCTCCGGTGGCAAAGCGCCCAAGGTGCACAAGATGCCAGTCGTTCGGAGCCCCATCTATGGCCGAGTAGCTCGCCATGGGTGAGATCATCACCCGGTTCTTAAGCGTGATACCTCGCGTATCGAGGGGGGTGAACAGCAATGGTTTGGTCACAGCAAACTCCCATTTTGCACAACTATGCGGGCGTAAGATGCAGGTAGGAAGCAGATCCGTGATCTTTGGCATCAAGTTTGATGGCGAGGGCGCTGCTTTTGACTTATCATGTACCCCGTTGACGGAGGGAGCCCCGCATGACTTTAGACCGGACGATTTCTTGGGCGATGGCCCCTATTGCAGCTTTGGCGCTGATGATGGCGGCTACAGAGGCAAAGGCGGACAACAAGGCATCGGTATTCGAAGCCTGCGAGGCCGAGATGAGAGCAGAGTTTGGCGAGGCCGAGTTCGAATTCAGCAAACTCCGGCGATCCGAGGGCAACAGAAATCTCGCATTCGGCGAGATGACCCTCACAGACGGCTCCAAGCGCAGTGTGCGCTGCCTTTTCCAGCGCGGGAAGGTTCGCAACGTTTTGTTCAGAAACGGGAACACTTCAGGTCGCCTGGAAGGTGGGTTCTGGACCGGCGACCGCCCACCCGGCGCTGAATTTGTCCCGCCAGCGCCCGAGAAAACCGAACAGCAGGAAGAACAACCGCAGGAAACTGCCGCGGTGCCGTCTGCAGTGCCCTCTACGGATGACGCCGTGACAAGCGCCAGCCCAGATACGGAAGTCGATACGCAATCAGACGCTGCACGCACTGACCAAACTGAAAGCCCAAGCGACACCAACCAGACGGAAACATCCAAAACCGGCCAAGCGGACAGCGAGGCCACCGATACGTCGGCCGAGGCTGAAGCCACTGACGAGAAGGACGACGACCCCGGCAATTTCACGCCAGTGTTTCGACGGGTTCAATAGAGTCTGGCTGACAATGGCCGCAGTCACGCCGCGCAAGTGCCCAGACACTTCTTGTCTGGGGTGCCGCTCGGCTTACATCTTGAGCACTAACGTCGTGATGCAGGAGAGCCCGGATGTTTGGTTTGTTCAAGAAGACAGCTATGGTGACGGCGGAGACCGCACTCGAAGGCCGCAGCTTCGCGATTGACACCGCGGAGACCCATTTCATCAACAACAATCCCCTGAAAGGTCCCTATCCCGAGGGCTTTCAGAAAGCGATGTTCGGCATGGGCTGTTTCTGGGGGGTCGAACGGATGTTCTGGAAGATCCCGGGCGTCTGGGTCACAGCGGTTGGATATGCAGGCGGGCTGACGCCGAATGCCTCGTATCAGGAAGTCTGCTCGGGGCAGACGGGCCATAACGAAGTCGTGCTGGTCGTGTTTGATCCAGCCCGGGTGAGCTATCAGGATCTTCTGCGTGTTTTCTGGGAAGGGCATGACCCGACCCAAGGCATGCGACAAGGCAATGATGTGGGTACGCAATACCGTTCTGGCATCTATACCTACGGACCTGAGCAGGCTGAGACTGCGAGCGAGACGAAGGAAGCATTCCAACCGCGCCTGTTGAAAGCGGGCTACGGTCCGATCACGACCGAGATTGTACCGGCGCCTGAGTTCTTCTTCGCCGAGGACTATCACCAGCAGTATCTTGCGAAAAATCCGGGCGGCTATTGTGGCATTGGTGGAACCGGCGTGACATGCCCGGAGGGTGTGACCCGGGTCGCGTGATCCCTGCACGATAAACAGAAGCACAAACGAAAAGGGCGCCCGAAGAACGGGCGCCCTTTCTGATTCCACATGCTGCTGAGCGGCTTACCGGACCAGCTTGGCAACAAACTGCTTGGTGGTCGCTTCATCTGTGACGTCGCGGATGATCTCCATATGCAGAACGGTGTCTTTCGAATCCTCGACATCGCATGTCGGGATAGGACTGCCAGACGTGTCCGAGCCACAATGATAGCCCGCAGGTTGCGGCAGATAGACGTCCAGCACGCGGACGTCCTCGAAGTTCACCTCATACTCATTGGAATTCGTGCCGCTCGCACCTGCGCCAACGCTCGCGCCGCAGTTGACCATGGCCGCCCGAAGCCGACGGCGTTCTCGGGCAGGCGAGTAGAGCGTATTGTCCGGTGAGAGCCCGAAGTAGTCGTCCGGCGTTTGTTTGACATAGTCATCGGCAGGGTTGCTGAGCCCATAACGCGTTACATACTCAGAACTCCACGCCCCACCGGTCTGCTGGGCTGCCGGAACGCTGGTATCCAAAATCCAGTTGGTGTTATCGGTTGGATCCGCAATGTAGCCGCGGGTCGGCAGAGATCCATCTGTGTCGGTAAAGAGAGCCGCATTGCCAAGCCCAAAGCGCTCGACAAGGTAGACCTCGTACCACGTGTCCACATTCTCGCCGGTTGGCAGCGTTGCCGAAAGATTTGACGCTTCACAATATTCTGCCAGACCCGGAACAGTGTCTACGTACGACTGTATTCCACAAGCCATTATCGGTGAAACGGGGCGCCCGGCGATTGGTGGGATAGTGCCGACACCTGATGCAGACGCGGCGTATTTGTCAGACCAATAAGATTGCATGTCGGACCGCACCTGGGACTCTGTCGAAGAATTACCCTGATAGTGATCACCAATGAAATCCTCGGCGCATGCACCTGCCACAAAGCTGGGGTTTGTGTTTCCAAACACATTTACCGAGTAGCTGTTTTGATGGC
>JBGCFK010000401.1:0-3921 GCA_045106875.1 Paracoccaceae bacterium
CGTGGATTGCGACTGCAAGACAGGCGGCAGCAACGGGCTTGAGTGGGACCATATCGTTCCGCTTGCCATGCACGGTCAGGACGAAATCGACAATCTCCAGCCCATGTGTCGGACCTGCCACAAGGCAAAGACGCGCACAGACAAGGGTCAGATCGCGAAGGGCAAGCGAATGGATCAACGCAACGCGGGAATCCGTCGCCAGCCTGTACGGCCCCTCCCAGGCTCTAAGGCAAGCGGCTGGAAGCAGAAGATATCCGGCGAATGGGTGCGCAGATGAGCAATCCAGAAGCCCGCTTGCAGATCGTCGTCGTGGATTATCTTCGCTGGGTTCTGCCCTCGGACGCAACTTTCTGGGCCGTACTAAACGAGCGCAAGGTGAACGAGAAGACTGGCGCGTTTCTGAATCGGATGGGCCGCAAGAAGGGCGTCTCTGACCTGATGGTGCTTTGGCGCGGAACGTTGATCTGCCTTGAGCTGAAGCTCCAGACGGACAGCACATACGGCACCAAGCGCACCAACCAGACTGACGACCAGAAATCATGGCAGGGCATCGTGGAACGTTGCGGCGCGTTCTACGCGGTCTGCCGGTCAACCGATGACGTTGCCGGGTCTCTCCGGGCTTTTGGCGTCCCTATCAAAGAGGTAGCAAGAGCATGAGCATTCCCTATCTCCCGCTGTTTGTCGCTGACTATGAGGCAGACACCGCGCACCTGACCGTCGCTGAAGATGGGGCATACATGCGTCTGCTACGGCTTCAGTGGCGGACTCCAGGTTGCACACTTCCGAACGATGATGAATGGATTCAGCGCCGGGTCCGAGCCTCGGATGCGGAATGGTCCGAGGTGTTTGCGCCGCTTTTGTCAGAGTTCTTTACAGTCAATCGAGGCCGGATTTATCAGGCCAGATTACGAAGTGAACACGAGCGCATAAACGCGACATCGGCGAAGCGAAGTTCAGCAGGCAAAAAAGGCGGCAGACCGCGCAAGCTATTGAAAACAAAGGAAACAGGCGAAAGCCCGGCAAAAGCAAACGGAAAGCATCTAGAACCAGAACTAGATATAAAAAGAGAAGCTAACGCTTCTCCAAAAAAAGCGACCCGAATTCCCGACGATTGGGTTCTTTCGAAGGATCTTGGCGAATGGGCGCTTTCCCAAGGATTGCCGGAAGATCGGATCAGGGTCGAAGCCGACAAGTTCAAGGATTACTGGATCGGCATTGGCGGGGCTAAGGGCCGAAAAGCCGACTGGCCTGCAACCTGGCGCAACTGGTGCCGCAAAGCGATTGACGATCTCCCCAAGCATTCACCGAACAAGCAGAAAGGACAGCCTGATGACCTCAGAAGCCTCATGGCATGGGCAAGAGATACCCATGGACAGCCCGAAGCCGACACCAGAGTGGATCATAGCCAGGGTGATATCCTCACTGGGCCACGGGTTTCAGATCGATCAGGACCCGGATGTGCGAAAGATGATTTTGTCGGATTGGATCGAAGACCTTCGGGATATTCCGCAGCAGGCGACGGAAGCGGCGTTCAAGGAATGGCGGAGGTCATCCCGCTCCAAGCCGACGCCCTTCGATATCCGCCGCATGGCGTTGCAGAAATGCCTGCCGAGCGAGGATGGACTGCGGGTCGAGCGCCTGAAATGGGCGAAGTCCTGGCTGGAGAAACACGAAACGATTGCCGGTCATATGGACCACCCGCAAACCGTCATGGATTTGCTGGACGCAGGCTATGACAAGACAAGGCTTCGCGGCGCTGGCTTCACGGTCGATGACCCGTCGATCATCAATCGCAACATCCACGCCATGCAGATTGAAGCCTCTCAAAAAATGCGTGTGACAGACCAGATCAAGGGAGACGCAGCATGAGATTCAATCCATCAATATCTGACGTAATCACGCTCACTGCGGAATCTTCCGGTGTTACGGTTGACGAGATCAAAGGCCCTCGGCGCTTTCAGTCTTTCGTGGATGCCAGATCGATCATTTGCAGACTTGCAATTGACACCCTTGGGTTTTCTGCATCCAGTGTTGGCAGATCATTGGGCGGTCGCGACCATAGAACGATTGCCAATGTTCTAGGCCGGTGGTCTTCGCGATTTGAGGACGACGCAGAATTTGCGTCAGTCCATTCCCGGACGGTAAATAGTCTTGTTGAACGGATACTGGCGAGCCGTACTGACGTTTCTCACGATATCGACCGGAGCGCGCCAGTATGACCAAAACCATCAAGCCATCCCGGTCTCGTCGTCGTGTATCCACACGCCCCACGGTTTACAGCGACCCTGAAACGCAGGCTGCACTGGACGCATGGAAAGCGGGGCCAATCGCCAACCGCCACAAGTCGCTGGAGGAACTAGGCATGAAGCGCGGGTCTGGCCTGAACGAACGACGCAACCGAACACCCAGCAACGGCGCATAGGAGGCAGACATGGGTTTCGCATATGGCGGTTCAGCGTTTTCCGCATGGCAGTCATGGCAGCAAGAGCAAGCCGCCCGTCATGCCGCTGTTGAAGCAAATCGACGCCGGGGTGGCCTAGGTGACAGGCTAGCTTCTGTTGGGTTCCCTGCGGTCAAGTGCGCCCATTGCGGCGGTGGGTACGGTAAAGGCGATAGCTGCAAAAACTGCGGCGCATAGGAGGGGATAACCCATGGCAAGAGCACGACGCAAACCATCTGCCCCAGTTATGCCTCCTGAGTGGATCGACACAGAGGCGCAAAATGCCGGGTGCGAAATCACCATGATCGAGGCTGAGGGGAAATCCACGGTCAAGATCCGCAAGCGCCACCATCTTCTTGACCAGATGGCAAAGGCGCAGCAGTACGGAAAACACATAAGCCCCGCTCTGCTTACCCAGCGCCAAGCAAACGCAGGTTTTGCATTGCACGACGCATGGTGCGAGAATATGCGCAGCGGAGGGCCGATGAATGAATACGTTCAATCGTCGCCGGATTGGGGCGGCATCGCGTTGGCAAACATAGAACGCATCTGGAAGCTGACAGACGTGACGAAGCACTTGCCTTCCCAGCACAGAGATGTTGTGCTCCAGGTATGCAACATGCAGATCCCCACGGATGATTTGAAGGGGCTGCGGGCGGGGCTGGATGCGATAGCCGAGGGGCTGGGGCTTTGATGCTTGACGCAAATCACGAAACCTTGTACCTTTTTCACGACTGGAAACTGCGCCCGGATGAAATGCCATCGCGGGCGCTTTTGATTCAGGCGCGACGGAATAGCTTAACACATCATCAAGATGTGGAATGTTTCGGGCGCTTTGTTAACTTATCCGCCAGATCACGGATCGCTTGGCGGTCTTCTGGCTTCACGTAAACTTCGACACGCACGAGGCCAGCATCCTTTCGGCGCTGGCGCTCGGCGGCTTTGCGGTCGGCGGGTGCGGCACTCATAGTGCGGCCAAAACGGTATCATAGTGAGGGTCGCCGGGCACAAGGCGGATGCTATCGCCTTCAAAGTAGTCTTCGCGTGAGTCGCTGTTATTTTCGATGGTGAAAGCGGCGCGAATTCCCTGTGGAAATGGCTTGCCCTTGCGGGCGCGGATTTTGATTGTTTCAGGGTTGACGCCTTCAATCCAATTTCCAGGTCCGCTAATGAGAATGCTTGCCCGGTCTCCGTTTGCGTAGATCATGTTGTTTTTGATCTTGATGGTCATTTGTCTGTCTCCGTTGCTGATAAACATGATATAGACCGTGACCGGTCACAATGCAATAGGGAAAAGCAGAAAGTTGAAATCTTTTTGCGATGACCCGCACGACAACGTTGAACACTGGTTCAGAGGGGTGGGCAATGACCTTGCACGACGCTTTCAATTCAGCAGAGGTCGCTTTGATGGAGCTACACGCAATGGCGTCAGGTGAATTGTCCTACAGCCTGGAAGACGGTTTCGAGACAATGCAGCGTCT
>JBGCFK010000402.1:0-3678 GCA_045106875.1 Paracoccaceae bacterium
CGCAGCTGCGCGATGTTGTCGGCGTCATCCAGTACACGGGTGCCAATGGCGCATGCTGCCCAATGACTTCCCACCAGTCTCGACGGCGGGTGCCATCGACAGCCAGAGTATGAAAACCACCGAAGCCGGGAAGAAGACCAAGGGCCGGAAAGGCCGCATCCTGACAGATACGGTCGGCCTGATGCTGGTCTTGGCCGTCCGGAGCGCAGACTTGCAGGACCGCGACGGCGCGCCCGAAGTCCTGCGCCCTGCGCGCTTTCGATTCCCCTGGCGGCGCCATGTTCCAGCGGGTGGACGCCATGCTGGCCAGTGCGGGACATGTTGAAGCGCTGTGGCGACTGGACCATCGAGACTATCCGCCGGTCCGACACCGCAGAAGGTTTCAAGGTTCTGCCCCGCAGGTCGGTGGCCGAACGCACTTTCGCATGGCTCGGGAGGAGCCGTCGTCTTGCGAGGGATTGGTCGAAATCCAGAAAGCTCGACCGCGTGGGGTTACGTCTCGCGCATCAAGCTCATGAGCCGACGCCTCGCAACCTGCTGTCATGCGACATTAGCTTTTGAAACAGGCTCGAAGACCCGACCGGAAGCTGTTTCAAGAAACCATCTCTCATGATCTGCGGAGTTTGGATCGGAGGTCCGGCATGGCGCATTCTGCTGGGTTGTTTGATCCGGATGAGCGGGATGCGGCTCTGTCTGAGACCGGCGATCCGCTTGAGCGTCTGGCGGCGGGGTAGATTTCCAGACGTTTCGCCCGGCGCTGGACGCCGCGCTGAAATGGTCAGACCGCTCGAAGGGCCGCCCGGATTGACGCAGTGCTGACGTTCAAGATGCCGGTGCTGCAGAGCCGCTACGGGCTGGCGGACGAGCGGACCGAGTTCCGGGCCAGAAACCGGCTGAGTTTCATCCAGTTCCCGGGGCTTGAACTGTCTGACCTCGGTTCCGGGCGCGCGCACGATCTGGCTTTGCCGCGAGCATTTGACCAAAGCAAACGCGGTGGATGCACTGTTCGCCCGCCTCGACGCCCATCTGAGCGAGCGGGGCTACCTCGCCATGTGCGGTCAAATGATCAACGCTTCAATCATCGAAGCGACGCGCCAGCGCAACACCGACGCCCAGAAGGACAACCTGAAGGGCGCCCTCTCGTCGAATGGGCCGCCAGACCCGCAAAGCTCCACCAGAAAGACCTTGATGACCGCTAAACCCTGAAACGAGGCCACAGGAAGCGCCGTCAGGATGACTCAATGATGATGGAGACGCCACGCCAGCCTAAGGCTGCGAAAGCCATGTCGGCGCGAATCGTCGGGATTGTTTCATGCGCACATGGGCCGTCACGGGCACGACCAGCCATCGAGCACACCTTTGCTGATCAGAAACACCGCATGGGCCTCTTCATCGGAACGTTTGGGATAGCGCGGGCCAGAACGAAGTTGGGCATGGCCAACATCGCCCACAATCTCCGCCGGTATGTATTCTGGGAGGCTCGGGAATCCGTGGGATAGGATCGCGTGGCAGCGAAAGAGCGCAAACCGATCACTGGAGGCAACACCCCGACCCCAATACCCGGCAACACCAAAGTCAGGCAGCCCAAAACTGCGTTCTGCGATTGGTCAAGCTGCCAATGGTTCAGGGAGATACTATCTGTTCCCGAGTCGAAATGGCGCTCGTGGATAGGTTCCCAGCACCTTCAGGTATGACGTGAAGAAGCCAAGTTCCTCCATGGCAAAGGCAACGCCTTCGTCCTCCGGGTGCCCCTCGATCTCGGCATAAAACTGCGTCGCCGTAAACGACCCGTCGGTCATATAGCTTTCCAGCTTGACCATGTTGATCTTGTTGGTCGCGAACCCGCCCATGGCCTTGTACAGCGCGGCAGGCACGTTTCGCACCTGAAAGACGAACGAGGTCATGGCATTGTTCGTTCCCGGCTCCGCCTCGATCCGCTGGCGCGACATGACCAGAAAGCGCGTGGTATTGTTGGCGTTGTCCTGGATACCCTCGGCAAGCGTCGACAGGTTGTAGATGTCGCCTGCCAGAGGAGAGCCCATTGCAGCGCGGGTAGCGTCCCCGGCCTCGGCGATCTCACGCACCGATCCTGCAGTGTCTGCACCGGTGACCGGCTGAATACCATGCTTGTGGAGAAACTTGGAGACCTGCCCGAGAAGAACAGTATGCGATCGCGCCGTCTCGACCCCTTCCAGCGTAGCACCTTCGACCCCGTAGAGATTGACGCGTACCGGCACGAAGTGCTCGCCGATAATGTAGAGTCCGGCCTCCGGCATCAAACGGTGCAGATCTGCGACACGGCCGTATGTCGAATTCTCGATAGGCATCATCGCCAGATCCGCGGTGCGCGTGCGCACGGCTTCCAACGCCGCCTCAAACGTTTTGCAGGGCATCGGTTCGAGCGCTGGATAGACCTCGGAACACGCCTGATGCGAATAGGCGCCCAGTTCTCCTTGGAACGCAATCTTGCCAGATACCGAATTCAAGATGAGAACCCCATGGGCGGCCTCTCCCCGTGCCAACGTAAAATTTACCTCGATCGGCGCTTATGACGGCAATCGGTCGCGCCTTCTACATCTTGCGGGAGCGTGATGGAACCCGGTAACAAGCGCCATCGACTCGGGGTAGCGTACTGCCCCTGCAATGGTATCGAGAGGCGAACGATGAACTCGACCGAAGTCAACAAAATTGCTGGCGCTGTTATTGGCGCGGTGTTGGTTTTCATGCTGCTTGGATTCTTCTCGGGCAAAGTCTACGGCACCCGCGGTCACCAAGGCGGTGAGCCACAGGCATTCATGTTGGAGATTGCCGAGACCGAGACGGCAAGCGCTGAAGAAGAAGTTACGGTCGACTACGCCGCCCTGATCGCCTCGGCGGATCTGGACGCTGGAAAAAAGGTCTTCAACAAGTGCAAGGCATGCCACAAGGTCGAGGATGGTGCGAATGGTGCCGGTCCACATCTTTGGGGTGTGGTTGATCGGCCGAAAGAGGCTGTCGACGGCTTTGGCTATTCTGGCGCTCTGGCTGCTGTGGGCGGTGCATGGGACTTCGCTGCGCTGAACGCGTTTCTTGAGAAACCGAAAACCTACGCGCCTGGCACCTCGATGGGTTTTGCAGGCCTGAAGAAGCCAGAGGACCGTGTGAACGTCATTGCTTGGCTCAACGCCGAGGATGGTACGCCCGTTGATCTGTCTGCAGGCATGGAGAAAGCTGAAGCACCAGTCGCGGAAGAGACTGAAGTTGCGGCAGCACCTGCGGTGGAAGCCGAAGCGCCTGCTCCAGAGGCTGCGGCTGTGGAGGCACCTGCCGAGACGACTGAGGCACCGGCGAAAACTGAAACAGCGGCGGCACCAGCTGTGGAAGAACCTGCGCAGGAAGAACCTGCTGAAACGACAGAGGCTCCAGCTGAAACCGAGGTCGCAGCAGCCGGTGCGTATCCTGCAGGAGACGCCAAGGCCGGAGCAAAAGTCTTCCGCAAGTGCCGGGCTTGCCACAAGATGGAAGACGGCAAAAACGGCGTAGGACCGCATCTCTGGGGCGTCATCAATCGCGACATCGCGTCGGTTGAAGGATTTGGCTACTCGGGCGCCCTCGAAGCGTTGCCTGGAACCTGGACGGCTACCGAACTTGCCGCCTTCCTGACAAACCCCAAAAAATACGCCAAGGGAACAAAGATGG
>JBGCFK010000403.1:0-6027 GCA_045106875.1 Paracoccaceae bacterium
CGGCAGGATCAATGGCATCTGCACCTTGAAGAAGGTTGTGACCGGATCGGCACCCATGCTGGCAGATGCACGAACAAGACTTTTGTCAAAACCCACCAGTGTCGCTGTGACAGTGATGATGACAAAGGGCGTTCCCAGCACCGCGTGAGCGAAAATCACGCCCATATAGGTTGTGTCCAGGCCAACCTGCGCGAAGGAGTATTTCATGCCCGAGGCGGTGATCACCAGCGGCACAATCATCGGCGAGATCAGCGCGGCCATGATGGGCCCTTTGTAGGGCATCTCGGTCCTGCTGAGTCCGATGGCAGCCAAAGTGCCAAACGAGGTCGCCAGGATGGTCGCAGGAATACCGATCAGAAAACTGTTCTTGATCGACCTTATCCACTGCGCGTTGGCCCACATATCGGCCCACCAGCCTTCGGTCGCGTCCGGATTGGCCATGCCGTTTCGCAGGATGTCGGCATACCAACGCGTCGAGTAGGCCTCGCTGTCAAAACTCAGCATGCCTTCGGTAAAGCTGAAATACGGCTCGACGTTGAAGCTGAGCGGTATGACGATCAGCACAGGTGCTATCAGGAACAGAAAGATCAGCCCGCAGATGAACCGGAACGTATAGTACCAGATGCGCTGCCCGGTGGTGGCGTATATCGGAAGTGCCATGCCTCAGCCCAGCTTCATGTTGTCGATCCCGACGATACGGTCGTAGATCCAGTAGAGGAACAGGATGAACGTCAGCAGCACCAACCCAAGTGCCGCCGCCAATGAATAGTTCAATGACGAGCGCATGTGACCGTCGATAATGTTCGAGATCATCACCCCGTCCTGGCCGCCCACCAGCGCAGGCGTGATGTAGTAGCCAATCGCCAGGATGAACACGAGGATGCCTCCGGCCCCGATGCCTGCCACGGTGTTGGGAAAATAGATCCGCCAGAACGCAGTCCAGTTCGTCGCACCGAGCGACTTGGCCGCGCGCATATATGTCGGCGGAATCGCCTTCATCACCGAATAGAGCGGCAATACCATGAACGGCAGCAGGATGTGCGTCATGGCTATGAGCGTACCGAGTTTGTTGTAGATCATCGAGAATCGGGCATCGTCATCGGCGATGCCCGTCCACACAAAGATATCGTTGAGCGCCCCCTGCCCTTGCAGAATCGCAATCCACGCCGTTGTGCGTACTAGGATAGATGTCCAGAAAGGCAGCAGCACGAGGATCAGCAGCAGGTTTGACGTCCGCACCGGCAGATCTGCCAGCAGATATGCAATGGGATAGCCCAGCAGCAATGTGAACAAGGTCACCAGCAGGGAAATTTCCAGTGTGCGCCAGAAGAGTTTCAGGTGGATCTGGATACGCTCGGGCTGCCAGGCGAGTGCACCGTCATCGTCGATCCGCAGATCCAATGATTTCAGCACGAAGGAAGACGTCATCGAATAGGACGCACGCTGCATGGCGTGCCAGTAGGCGATATCGCCCCACTTCTTGTCGGCCGCGATCATCGCTTCCTTGAAAGGTGGCTCCATTTTAGGCGCACGGCGGATCGTTTTCTTGAACAGCGAAAGCGCGCCCGAGATCTCGCGGTTCACGCGGGCGCCAACCTTGGTGGGGAGTGCACGCTCGATCTTCCGGGATTCGATGATATCAGTGATCACCGCAGCATAGGTCGCTTCATCAGGCAGATCCTGGCCGTCCCAGTCGGCCAGCAACTCGGTGGTGCGCGGCATGCCCTCTTCGAACTGATCATTATAGACGCCCTGCCAAAGCAGGATGATGATGGGTAAAAAGAAGAAAATGGTGATGAATGCGAGGAGCGGTGAGACCAGCCCGAATGCACGCAAACGACTGACGCGCATGGCCTTGGCAAGACGTGCCTTCAAAGGCGTTCCGTCTGCTGCCATCAAGGGCCCGGTGTTTGCTGTGTCTGTCATGCCCACCCCTTGGATGTTGGGCCGCCCCGGATGGGACGGCCCGAGTTCAGATTACTGAGCAAGCCATGCGTTGAAACGCGCGTTCAGTTCATCCTGATTGTCGGCCCAGAACTCGAAATCGTTCTGAAGCGCGTTCTTGAAGTTCTCGGGTGCCGTGGGCATTTGCGGGCCCATCTTCAGGTCTGGCTTGGTCGCATAGGATCCCACAAGTGGAGCCGAGGACTGGCGCGTTGGACCATAGGAGATCCACGATGCCTGACTTGCCAGCTGCTCGGTCGCAGTCGAGAATGCCAGGAAGTCCAGCGCAGCTTCCTTGTTCGGCGCACCCTTTGGGATGATCCAGAGATCCAGATCCCAGACCTGACCGTCCCAGACAATGTTGAACGTCTTGTCTTCGGCTGCGACCGCGTTGAAGATCCGGCCGTTATAGGCTGTCGTCATGGCGACCTCGCCATCAGCCAGAAGCTGTGGCGGTTGAGCGCCAGCTTCCCACCAGACAACGCTGTCCTTGATGGTATCGAGCTTGGCGAAAGCACGGTCCACGCCTTCGGGCGTGCCGAGCACGTCATACACTTCGTCAGCGGCAACACCATCGGCCATCAGCGCCATTTCCAGGTTCGCCTTGGGCGATTTGCGAATACCGCGCTTGCCTGGGAAACCTGCCGTGTCGAAGAAATCAGCAATGGTTTTTGGCCCGTTCTCCATTTTCGACGAGTCATACGCAAAGATGGTTGACCAGACGATCGTAGGCACCGCGCATGGAACGTCCAGAGTACCGGAAATAAAGTCTTCGGCAGCAGGCGTTCCGTCCGGCGCAGCAGGCAGGATCGACATGTCGATTTCTTCGGCCAGACCTTCGTCGCAAGCGCGCACGGCGTCGGACAATTCAACATCGACGATGTCCCAGGTCACGTTGCCGGCTTCGACCTGTGCTTTGATCTCGGCAAGACCGCCATTGTAGTCTTCGGACACGACCTGGTTGCCGGTCTTGGCAATCCACGGTTTGTGATATGCCTCGACCTGGCTCTTCGTGTAGGCGCCGCCCCACGAGACGACTGTGATTGAATCGGCTGCCATTGCAGTCGCGGCGAACGCAACCGCACTTGTGGCCCCGATCAAAACAGATTTGAGTTTCATGCTGTACTCTCCCTAGGTTTCAACCCGTGTATTGCCCGTCTCTCCGCCCCCCGGGTAAGAGGCGACGGGCATCTCAAAATCAGGCCGCGTCCAGCGCCCTGCAATCTTCTGTCACCCAGCCAACCGGCGTGGTTTCGCCCACGGTCAATGCGGCATGCGCATGACTGTTAGGGACTTTGACGATGAAATCATCATGTCCGGCAACTTCCATGCGGCACCGGATGTGATCGCCCAGATAGATCAGTTCAACCACACGTCCTGACATCGCATTGGGTGCCGAGTTGTCCCCGATGACGACTCGTTCAGGTCTAATCGACAGCATCGTGCGATTGCCCTGCCCCCCGCAGTTAACAGCCAGCGCGTTGACTTCGGTACCATCGTCCAGGGCAACACGAGCTGACGACCCATCGACGCCAGTCACACGCCCGCCCAGCTTGTTGTTCTCACCAATAAATTGGGCGACAAACGCGTTGTCCGGGCGCTCATAGAGGTCCGATGGTGGGGCGAGCTGCTGGATCACGCCGTCATTGAACACGGCAATCCTGTCCGACATTGTGCGTGCTTCGGATTGATCGTGGGTCACATAAACAACAGTCACACCAAGGCGTTCATGGAGGTGTTTGATTTCGTACTGCATATGTTCGCGAAGCTGCTTGTCGAGCGCTCCGAGCGGCTCATCCATCAGAACGAGCTCTGGCTCGAACACCAGCGCACGAGCAAGCGCCACCCGTTGCTGCTGACCACCCGAAAGTTGTGCCGGCCGACGTCCGGCAAACTCGCCATTTCCCATCTGCACCATATCGAGCGCACGCTGCACCTTGGTCTCGACGTCGGCCTTGCTCATCTTGCGCACGTGCAACGGAAAAGCCAGATCCTCCGCGATCGTCATGTGTGGGAACAAAGCGTAGTTCTGGAAGACCATACCGATACCGCGTTTGTGCGGTGGGATGTTATTGATGGGACGACCGTCAAGACGAATGTCTCCGTGCGTGGCGGTCTCGAAACCTGCCAGCATCATCAGGCACGTGGTCTTGCCGGAACCCGAGGGCCCAAGCATTGTCAGGAATTCGCCCCGTCCAATAGACAGGTTCAGATCTTTGACGACCAGCGTTTCGCCGTCATAGCTCTTCTGCACTCGCTCGAATGCCACGAAGGCATCCGAGTGGGTCTCTGTCGACATGCCGGCTCCCTGTTCGCCTGATCTTCATGCAATGTTGGAGTGAAGTAATCACACACTTGATGCAGTGCACAAGAGCCGATTTCAGCAAAATGGAGGATGAAATGCCGGTTCTGAGCGGCTGCTAACCCGGAGGAGGCGCGGCATCTACTCTGAGTTGTGCAAAGTGCCGGGCCAGCAGAAAGCGGGCCCGGCAAGGTTCGGATCAGGGTTTCTGTGCTGGGAGCACACGAAACGGCAGAACGGGCGAGCTGTCCACTTGCAGCTGACCGCTGCAATCATGAACCACCTGCAACAGAAGCTGGGCGCGCCCCACGGCCATCCTCGGATGGACCTCTACCCCAAACGCCAGCTCCTCAAGGCTGTCCATACGAGGCCAACCCGTCAAGTCTGTCTGCACCGAGAACCAGCGCCTTTCAGCGTCGATCATGAATGCCGCGAAGCCCACCGATCTACATTCGGGCCGAAGCGCGTGAACCGGCCGGAAACGCGCCATGACCCACTCGCCGGGCTTTCCATCCGTGGCCGCATGACGCAGCCCCGGGAAGGACAAAGCATCGCCAACATTGAGCGCAGGTGTTCTGATGGCATCCTCCAGACGCACCATGCCCTCTTTGAGTTCAACGACTGACACAGTTAGGGCCTTGACCCTTTGTGGCAGTCGCAAAGCCTCATCGTAGACATCGCGCACGCCATAGAGAGCGGTCACAACAAAAGCGATCAATAACCAGTTCTCGCGCAATCTCTTGAGCCCAATCCAGAGCCCCGAGACTGCAGTCCTGCCGGTGTCTTTGGCTGTCATTTTACCCCCTTTCTGGCCCCGGGGGTACGGGCTTTTAAGGCCCTAACCGGGACCAATCGTGCCTTGTCGGCACTGTTGCGGAGAAGATCCGATGGCAAGCAGCCAATATTCACCACGCGGATCGCCGATATTGACCGCGTTTTGCGGATCAACACCCCTATGACTAGGCCAGAAATTGAAAGAAAGAGTGAATTTGTTTAAATTTTTCGCCGTCCAGTCACGCGATTCAATTGGCCCAGAGGAACCCGTCATCTCGTTTATTGACCTCTCCTTGGACTGCTGCAATCGCTGGCTGGGGCTGCACAGGCTCGCTCTCCACTGCCCATCTGAACGCTTTTTGTTCGTCAATATCCGAGATAGGTCGATCAGCAGGTTCAATTTCTTGCATTGTCTCCGCAGTATGCCCGCCAGCATCTGGCGCATTTGTCACCCAGGTAAATTCCTCAGCATCCGTGGTATCTGATGCATCTAGGTTTGAAGGCGTCGCCGGCGTTGCGTGCAGCGTTTTGCTTGCAGCCACTATTTTGGCTTCAGTTTCGTGGTTGGGTTTCGCGGGCCGCTTCGCCCATTGGAAACCAACGTCGGTCGTAAGTTCGGGAATTGGTCCACTCTGCGTTGCGGCACGCGCCACTTTGTCAGTGTTTTCAATCGCCCGGGTCGGCACCGCAGCTGAGCCTGAGGGTGGGTTGCGGATATCCGCTTCAGCTACGGGTTTGGACGCCGACGCAATCCGTTGAGCGACCGAGGGTCGTTCACCCGAGGTCTGCGCATGTGCAAGCAGATTCAAGTTTGCAGCTGCAGCCTCGTGATACGTCGGGCTGATCTCCATCGCGCGCCTGAGATACTGATCCGCAACCGCGAAGTCCCCGTTAACCACTGCGATGTACCCCACATTGTTCAACGCATCGGGCAGTTCTTCCGCTGGCGCTTCCTGACCCGCGAGCTGTGGTGGGCGTCCAACCCCTACTCGCTGTCCGCGCCGCCG
>JBGCFK010000404.1:0-4062 GCA_045106875.1 Paracoccaceae bacterium
GGGTCTGACCGCAGACGGCGGCTGATGCATATGGCATTGCTGCTGCACTGTGTCAGGTCATCATAGATGTTGAGGCAGTCGCTGACCACGACATCCTGATGGCTGCCCAACATGTCCATAGTCGCTGCTTTCCAGCGGGACGGGACACTCCGCAGCAGATGCCCGCAATGTTGGTCATGACCCACAGGCTGGGGCCGGTGCCGGGGCAGGGTCCCGACTGCTGAAGTCTGCCGAAGAAACGCTCGATCTTGTTGCTTTAGCGGTAGATTTCGGCGTCGAATTCGGCAGGCGATTTGCGGTTTGTCCTGAGTGCGATGACACCGATTGCGCCTTGCTCCCAGATCATGTCTCTGACCCAGTCCGCGTCGTATGCCTTGTCGGCCAGGACGTGTTGCCCCGGTTGCAAACTGTCCAGAAACTGCCTGCAGGGCGGGGCATCGTGGGCCTGACCAAGCGTGAGATCAAACCGGATCGGCAGCCCGTCTTGATGGGTAAGCGCATGAATTTTCGTTCCTAATCCGCCCCAAGAGCGACCTAAACACCGGCGCGGGTCTTTTTTTGAGCGTGGCCGCGGCATGGCGCGCACGAATGCTGATGCCGTGCGTATTGAGCAAGAGGCGTTGGATCTCGATCAGGTGAACCACTTCGTGAACTTAGCCGTAAAGTCTGCGAACAAGTCGGGGAATCCCTGCACACTCTGCCGTCCAGATGTCGTCGTGTTCGATCCGGATACCTGCACGTTGCGGGTGATCGAAGTTAAAACCGGAGGCGAAGGTGTGACACCCAATCAGCAGGTCGTCTACCCAGACATATCGAATGGCTCCGCTTCCTTGCGGGCGGATCAATTCCTTGCGGGCGGATCAACTCGGGGCACTTGGGTTGCCACCAGATCTCGCCAGATTACCATTGGCTGAGATACGCGATATTCAGACCATCGAGGTCGTTTAACGGCGCTACAACAACGGCGTTTTCGTCGACGAGGTCTTTCATTGAGCAAGCTATCGCTCGACAAACAAGAAGTGCAGTTCCTGGTCCACGAGGGCTGGACGACAGAGAAGTCACCTGATGGCATCGAGTTTTGGATGGACCTTGGCGCGCGGCAGGTGACAATGTTTCCAGTGATAAAGCGACTCCTCACGCCAATCTCCCTTCGGGCTCAGGCAATGTTTTTTGACGACGAGTATTCGAAAGTGGCCCAGGGCGTTGGATGGGTGGCTAAAGGGCTTGAGTGCCGGGTATGGCCACAGGGCGCATTCGAAGTTCGAGATTGAGTGTTTCGATCAGGCGTTTGCCGGTGAGTTGACAGACGCCGTTAAAGATTGGGCGTTGACGACAGATCCAAGGGTTTTAGGCTCGGCCAGCATCGAGCGCCGTCGTTCGGTAAGAAAAGATCTGAGTATGAACGACTTGATCGACTACGCGTCTTTGCGCCGCACGGACGATCTAGAGAAGATCTCTCCCGCAGAAACTGACGATGGTCGAGAATATCTCACCTCACACACTGATCTAGAAGTATTTTAGAAAGCGATCAGGATCTCCAAGAGAGGCTACTCACCACATCTGAACGCTGGCCTGAGTGTTCAGCATGGGGTTGCCCACGGTGATGTTGTGGTCCTCGATCCGGGGGGCCGCGGGTATGGCCGACACTGAAAGCCGCTCGTAGGTCCAAGACAGCCTGATGCCTGCAAAGGCACAGGATGAGCGGGCTAAGGGACATCGAAGGCAAGCTGCACATTTTCGTCTCGATTGATCGGACACCCCATCGCCTTCATACGCGTGGAGAAGCGAGCTTCGCCTCGAAGACTTCATGCATGCATCAAACTTCGCTCGCCGCCTCAAGACGCTCAACCGACTGACCTCATGCGAATACATTCGCAAAATCTGAACATCCGCCCAAGATCGGTTCATCCGAAACCCGATCCACCACATGCGGGGGATGAAGAGCTAGAGCGTTTTCGGACCAATTGAGTCACGAATACCCTGCCGCGCTTCGCGCTCTCGGGCCATTCGCGAACTGACCGGTCCAATCAGGTCCGAAAACGCCCTAGGCGCGAAAAGCCCAAAGTCGCGACAGCGTCCACGTGGTCAGCGGCACCGCGATCAGGATCACCCCGAGGGCCACATCAAAGCTGAGGCCAGCCATGCCTGTGACGCTCCAGGTGATCAGGTTGGTCAATCCGAACCCTATGGCCGAAACGACAAGAAACCGGGGCAAATACACCGGATGACCCGAGTTGTGCCCGAAGGTCCAGTAAAAGTGACCCAGATACGAGAAGGCGAACGCCACCCCGAAACCGGCAATGTTCGCCAACAAGGGTTGGAAGCCCAGCAAGTGATGCGCCGTCCAGGCCGTGCAAAGGTGCACAAGCGTTGCAAACAGGCCCACGGCACCAAAACGAGCCGCCTGCGCCAGAACCCGTTGCATCAGTTTCGCGTCACGATGGCATAGAGCGACAACCCGGCGGGCATGGGCAGACGGCCAACAAGGTGCCGCTCTGCCCGGAAGATCGCCCCCAGCGCAGAGTTCAACCAAGGCGCAGGAATGGCGTCCGCAGGTGCCTCGTGTCCTGTGAGCCGTTGGACCATGCGTTGCGCCACAGCCAGCGGAAACAACAGCGTGTTGAAGTAGCCTATGGCCTCGACCGTCAGACCCGCCTCGGCAATCACAGCTCTCAGGGATCCCTTCGTATACCGCCGCTTGTGATGGTGGATCTCGTCATGTCGCGACCAGAGCCACGGCATGGCCGGCACGCTGATGAGCATGTGGCCCTTGGATGCAAGCTTTGTCCCTAAGGTCATCAGCGAGGCCCGGTCCTCCTCGATATGTTCCAACACGTCGAAGAGCGCGATGAGGTCATAAACACCATCCGCCGCCGTCACATCGTCGGGCAGAGCCCCTGCCGCAATCTGCACAATACCCTTTGAAGCCGCTTCCTGCCTTGCATCGGCATCGTACTCGAACGCATCCAGCTGCCCATGGCGCGCCAGCATCGCAAGGTTCCCGCCGGTTCCACACCCGGCCTCGAGCAATCGTGCATTGGCTGGCAATGCGCAATTCCGCGCGATCAAGGTCTCCAGCACGGCACGGCGACCGCGGAACCACCAGTGTTCGGCCTCGGCAGCGCCCATGCGCGCATAGACCGCCCGGTCCATCAGTTTTCCTCATCCGAAAAGCCAGTGCGCCCGGAGACGACATAAAGCGGCCGACCACGCACTTCCTCAGCAATCCGGCCGACATACTCGCCCAGGATCCCCAGTGCGAGCATGTTGAGCCCGCCCAGGAACAGCATGACCACCATGATCGAGGCAAAGCCCGGCGTGTCGCGCCCGAAAATCAGCGTGTAGGCAATCAGGAACAGAGCGTAGGCGAAGGCGCCACAAGCGATCAATCCGCCAAGCCATGTCCAGACCCTCAGCGGCACGGTGGACGAGGCCACAAGTCCGTCAATCGCAAGGTTCCAGAGCCTTGCGACCGGCCATTTCGATTGCCCTGCGCTCCGCGCGTCTCGTCGATATGTCACCGTCGCCACCGGAAAGCCAACCCAGGAAAACAGGCCCTTGTTGAACCTTGCGTGCTCGGACAGTGTGCGGATTACCTCTACGACCTCACGGTCCATCAGGCGAAAGTCGCCCACATCTTCAGGTATGGGCTGGTCTGCCAGCCTATTGTAGAGCCGGTAGAACCAGCGCGCAGTGACACGTTTTGCGCGGCTGTCCGTGGACCGGTCATCACGCTGCGCATTGACCACCTTGGCGCCGTTCCGCCAGGCCGCAACAAGATCGGGGATCAACTCGGGCGGGTCCTGCAGGTCCACGTCGATTGGAATAACTGCATCGCCCGCAGCATGATCCAGCCCCGCGGCCAGCGCGGCCTCCTTGCCGAAATTACGCGAAAGCGTCAGTACGCGGATCAGAGGATCGCGCGCAGCCTCGCCGGCCAACACTGCTTCCGTTGCGTCGGTGCTGCCGTCGTTCACGAACACCCATTCCGCATATGCATCGGGCGCAATAGCCATCAGTGCGTCTGCCACCGCCGTGCGCGCCCTTTCAAGCAACCCGCCA
>JBGCFK010000405.1:0-17004 GCA_045106875.1 Paracoccaceae bacterium
CCCGCAGATCGACGGGGTTCTCGATGAGGGCTCGACCAAGGAAGCGGGGGAAATGGTCGTCGAGACCAAGAAGATCCTCGACAAGAAGATCAAGGTTGCAGCCACCTGCGTGCGCGTGCCGACATTTGTAGGCCATGCGGAATCGATCAACATCGAGTTCGAGGATCCGCTGCCCGCCGACGAAGCCAGCGAGATCCTGCGTGAGAGCCCGGGCATCATGGTCATCGATAAGCGCGAGGACGGTGGTTACATCACGCCAATCGAATGTGTCGGCGAGTACGCGACCTATATCTCACGCGTTCGCGATGACATCACGGTCGAGAATGGGATCCAGCTTTGGTGCGTCTCGGACAATCTGCGCAAGGGTGCTGCCCTGAACGCTGTCCAGATTGCCGAGCTGCTGGGTCGTCGTTGCCTCAAGAAAGGCGCCGTCGCGGCTGAGTAGCCGGCCGCGCCGCCGCGCGCTCCCTGGCGAGACCTTCGTGTCGCGATGGGGAGCGCCATCCCACCCACCCCGCGCGCGGCGGTCCGCTGACCACGGGTGTATTGTCGGAGATGTGCTGATGCCTTCCTTTCCTCTCGATGCGCTGCACTCGCTGATCGTCGACATTCTGCTCAAGCACCGGACCGGAGCGTCCCAGGCCGAGGCAGTGGCTCAAGCTCTGGTCGCTGCCGAGGCAGATGGCCAGAAGGGGCATGGTGCCTCTCGTGTGCCGTCCTATGCGGGCCAGTCCGCCAGCCGCAAGGTCGACGGCCATGTCCTGCCGGTGCTGACCGAACTGGGGCCTTCGGCAGCTCTTGTCGATGCCCGCGATGGCTTTGCCTATCCCGCGCTCGCCATGGCGCAGGATGCCCTGACGGACATGCTGACCCGGACACCCGTTGCCGCGGTTTCTCTACGAAACTCGCATCATTCGGGTGTGGTTGCACATCACGTCGAGCGCATGGCCGAGGCAGGCTTCGTGGCCATCTCGATGGGCAACACCCCGCAGGCCATCGCGCCTTGGGGTGGGACCAAGGGCGTGTTCGGCACCAATCCCATTGGTTTCGCAGCACCCCGCGCGGATGCGCCCCCGTTGGTCATCGACATGAGCCTCTCCAAGGTCGCGCGTGGCAAGATCAACGTGGCAGCAAGTGCGGGGACAGCGCTGGAAGAAGGCTGGGCATTCGATGCCGAGGGCAACCCGACCACCGATGCCAAGGCAGCCCTGTCGGGAACGCTTGCGCCGATGGGAGACGCCAAGGGCGCGCAACTGGTGCTGATGGTCGAGATCCTGGCCGCAGCCCTGTCGGCGTCCTGTTTCGGGTTCGAGGCGAGTTCCTTCTTCGCAGCAGAAGGTCCCGCGCCGCGTGTCGGCAGCCTGTTGATCGGCATCGACCCCGGACCGTTTTCTTCGGGTGCGTTCGGGGATCGTCTGGAAGTGCTGATCGGCGAGATCCTTGCCCAGCCCGGCACGCGGCTGCCCGGCGAGCGTCGGTGGGCCGCGCGCGCTCAGGCCCAGAGCAGCGGCGTGACGCTGCCCGAGGCGCTGCACCAGCAGTTGTTGGATCTGAACGCGTAGAGCGTCATTGCCACCGTATCGGTTTCACTCCGGCCTGACGGTCCTTCAGCCGCATCCACTGTTCAACCACGCTCAGGAACCACGGGTTGCCGCCATAAAGGGGCTGTGCCGCAAAGGGTGCCGGATCGAACCCGGTTGTGCCGAGGTCCGTCCCGAGGATCTTCTGCGCGACCCGCCATCCCAGATAGGGCGCCATCGCAACCCCGGATCCATTGTACCCACAGGCATGCCAGACGCCTTCCACCTGCCCCACATGGGGTGCGCCATCGAAGGTGAACGCCACGAAACCGCGCCATGAATGGGTCAGTTCCGTTTCCGCCAGATCGGGCCATACGGACAGCATGATCGACCGCATGCGTTTGGCTGCCGCACGTTCTTCCAGCACGTTCAATGAGGCGCGCCCGCCGTAAAGAATACGCTCGCCCCACGGATCGGGTCGGAAATAGGAGTGGACCGAACGGGTCTCGACGATCATCGATCCGCCGGGGATCAGCGAACGCACCCGGTTCTCGCCCAGCTTTTCGGTTGCGATAATGTACGAGGGGATCGGGATCAGCCGCTTGGCCATCGGTGCGAATGGCCCGCGCCCGCCGCCTGTATATCCATTGCCCGCATATACGAGCTGGGGTGCACGGGTCGAGCCCTGTGCATGGTGGACGGTCCAGTCGTCCTCGGTGCCCTCGATCCGGGTGACGGGACAGTGGTCAATGATCTGTGCCCCTGCACCGCGTGCGCCCGCCAGCAGTGCCTTGTGAAACAAGGCCGGGTGCAGGCCGCCATGCTGGGGGAAGAAGACGCCGCCATGGTAGAGGTCTGTCGCGATATGCGCGCCCTGGTCCGAGCGGGGCACCACCTGTGCCTCCATGCCCAGCCGGGGGGCCTCGCGTTCGGCAAACCGCGCCAGTTCGTCAAAGTGCCGGGGCGAGCCCGCGCCCAGATAGCGACCGGTCTGGCGGTGCATGGCGTCGCCGGGCAGTCGCTCGATCAGCGCAGAGGTGAACTCCAGCGACAGCTTCGCTTCGCGCAGCATCGCCTCGGCGGTCTCCTGCCCGTACTTCTTCGCAAGTTTCGCCACAGTCGCCCGGTGCCCCCAGCCGATCATGCCGCCATTGCGGGTCGAGGCACCGGCGCCGGGTGGGCCTTTTTCCAGAACCACGACATTGCGGCCGCTTTCGGCCAGTGTCATGGCGCAGGACAGCCCGGTGAAACCGCCGCCCACGATCACGACATCGGCCTCTTCGGGTGCCTGCGCCCCGCTTGGATCTTCGGGCGGAGCGGCTTCGTGCCAGAACGGTGTGGTCTTCATGGGCGGGTCCTCTGTTGGTCTTCAGTGCCCTTTCACGGGGTCGAACCCATAGAGCCAGTCCAGCTGCCCGGTCGCAACCCCCGGCGCGATCTTCGTGACCGTGCGCATCAACAGGCGCGACATGGTGCGGGCCAGCCCCGGCGCGCGGTGGAACATTCGGCCATTGGCGCGTGCGGTCTGCAGGATGCGGGTGGCGCGGGGCCAACGCTCGGCCTCCCAACTCTCCAAGGCTCGGGGGATGTCGGGATCAGCGAGGTGCCTGACCAGAGCCGCCGCATCTTCCAGCGCCTGTGCGGCACCCTGCGCCATGAAGGGGAGCATCGGGTGCGCGGCATCACCGATCAGCGCAAGCCGCCCCTTGACCCAACGCACCTGTTCAGGCCGGTCGAAGAGTCCCCAGAGATAACATTCCTGCACGGCTTCCAGCAGCACCCCGACATCAAGATGCCAGTCCGCGAAAGCTGCACGAAAAGCCCTCGGGTCACCTTTCGTGGACCAACCCTCGGCGGTCCAGCTGTCCTGTTCCAGCACGCCCACAAGGTTCACCATCTCGCCGCCGCGCAAGTAGTAGGTCACCAGATGTCGCCCGTGTCCGGCCCAGACCGTGGCATCGGGTGCGACCAGATCCTTTGGAAAAGTGTCGACGGGCACAAGCGCCCGCCACGCAACCTGGCCGGTGAAGCGTGGTTCCTCGTCCCGGGCAAGCCCATGGCGCAGGGCCGAGCGGATGCCGTCCGCGCCAAGGACAAGATCTGCTTCGATGATCTCGCCTGATTCCAGATGCAGGCCCGCATTCTCCGGACGCATCACGGCGCGGGCGACAGGAGTGCCAAGGCGAATATCGACGCCGGATTGCCGGGCCGTGTCGGCAAGTACCGTATGCAGGTCCGCCCTGTGCACGTGAAGATAGGGCCCGCCCCAACGCCATTCGCCTGTGCTGTGCAGAGGGGCCCGATAGATCTGCCCCCCGGTGATACCATCGCGCAGCACAGCCGCTTCGGGTTCGAAAACGTGCGCAGAGAGAGCGGGCAGGACACCCAGCCATTCCAGCACTTTGCAGGCGTTGGGGCTGATCTGAACGCCGGCACCAACTTCGCCCAGCCTGTCTGCACGCTCGCAAACCGTCACATGCCATCCGGCTTGCGCCAGCCCAAGCGCCGCCGCCATCCCGGCGATGCCGCCGCCCGCGATCACTGCTGTTGGCATTGCAGCCTCCGTCATGTTGCCTCGATGCGTGCATCATGGCCTTGGCAACATGCGCTGCGCATTGATCTGGCGCAACTGTGACGCCCTATCGCGGTTCCTTCTTGGCGTAAATGTCCTTCCAGTCCGCATGCCAGCGGCTGAGTGGCGGCCGGTCTTCGGTGATGTCCTCGGCGCCCCACGCGATGCGTGCCTTGTCCTGCGCCTCCGAGACCTCGTTATCCGGACAGATTACGTAAAAGCTGCCCCGACCGATCGCAGCCATCATGTGATCCACGACCTTGTCCGGCAGCCATGCGCCGGGTTTGTGTTCGTTGCGTCCGGTTGTGGTCCAGCCCGGCACCAGCAGATGAGCCGAGATCTGGCGGCTGGGATCCTGACGCAGCGCGTGCTCCAGACATTCCGTGTAGGTGCGCACTGCGGCCTTTGCCATGTTGTAGACCGGATGGCCCGGCGGATTGGTGATGCCCTGCTTTGAGCCCACATTGACGATCAGGCCGGGGCCGCCCGCTTCCTGCATCGAGGGCAGAAAGGCACGCACGCCGTTGATGACGCCAAAGAGGTTGATGTCCATGGCCCGGTGCCAGTCCTGCAAGGACGCATCCATGCCGCGGCCAATTCGAGTGACTGCATTGTTGACCAGAATCGAGGGTGTTTTGCCCCAGGTCTGGGTGATGCGGGCGCAGGCATGTTGCAGGGCCTCGACCTCGGCGACGTCGCACATGATCGCTTCGGTCTCGCCGCCGATCTCGGAGCGGGCTTCGTGCAGGGCCTCGACGTCGATGTCGAGCAGCGCAACGGCCATGCCTTCTGCCGCGAAGCGCTTCGCAAGCGCCCGCCCGATGCCGAGGGCAGCGCCGGTCACAACAGCAACGCCCCCTGCGTTGATCGCAGGATGTGTCATGCCAATTCTCCTTCCCTGATCTGGGTTGGATCATAGGATCAATGCGGGTGTGCGCCAGCTTTATTCAACCATGAGGTGTGCAGATTGTGCGGAGATTTAAGGCTTGTCAGCTTGGCGGGGGACTGCCACCAAGTCTTGGGGAGGATCCAGCATGCTGAATGCCGATCTCTATTATTCGTTCCGCAGCCCGTACTCCGACCTTGGGTCAGGGCGCTCTCGAGAGCTTACCCGCACCGACGATCTCGCGATACGTCTGTGCCCGGTATATCCCGCCGCCATTCGGGACCGGGGGTTCTTCAAGGCGCGTAATCCGCTGTTCTCGGCCTATCTGATGAGAGATGTGGGCCGGGTGGCTGACATGACGGGCGTGCCCTGCAAGCGCCCCGTGCCGGACCCGATCCAGTTTGATGCTCCCGGCGAAGCGTCCGAGGTACAGCCTTACATCCACCGCCTGACATATCTGGCGCTTGAAGCTGAACGGCGGGGCCACGGCCTCGATTTTGCCTGCGAGGTCGGGAAGATGATGTGGGGCGACCATGTCGAGAACTGGCATTTGCCAGAGAACCTCGGGCCAGCGATTGCGCGGGCGGGACTGGATCTGACGGAACTCGAGGCTGCTATCGCCGGGCGCGATCCGGAACTGGATGCCGAGGTCAAGGCCAACCAGACCGCAGAAGAGACTGCCGGCCATTGGGGTGCACCCTGCCTCGTTTTCGATGGTGAGCCGTTCTTCGGGCAGGACCGCATCGACATGGCCGTCTGGTGGATGCAGCAGCGCGGGCTGAAACGGCGGGCTTGAGAACACGCGCGTTGTCTGGTCTGAACAGAATGCAAGGCCACACGCCTCAATAACGGAAACCCAAGGGGAAACACATGAAACTCTACTACGGCGGAACGTCGCCTTATGTGCGCAAGGTTGTGGTGGTGGCCTCGGAATGTGGGCTGGATGACCGTATTGAACGCGAAGTCACGCTACCCTGGGAAGCGGGCAGCAAGTATGGCGGCGTGAACCCGGTCGGCAAGGTGCCTGCGCTGATCACGGACGAGGGGCAGTTGCTTTACGACAGCCCTGTCATTGTCGAGTATCTGGACAGCCTGCATGACGGGCCAAAGCTGATCCCGGCCTCGGGCACCGAACGGTTCGAGGCGCTGCGCATCGCTGCCCTTGCGGACGGCATGATGGACGCCGTGATCCTGCTGTTTGCCGAGCTGACGCGCCGCCCGCCCGAACTGCACTGGCAATTCTGGGATGACCGGATGCGAGGTACCGTCGCGCGGTCGCTTGATGCGCTGGAGCAGGATGCCGCGGGCTTCGATCCCGCCCGCCCGGACGTGGCGCAGATCAGCACCGCAGTCGGTCTCGGTTGGATCGAGTTTCGCCTGAGCGTGATCGGGATCGACTTTCGCGACGGCCACCCGAAGCTGTCGGAGTGGTTTGATGCCTTCAGCGAACGCGCGTCCATGCAAGGCTCGATGCCGAAGGCGCATTAAGCCGTTGGACGCTGAATTCTGCGAACGTTCTGGCTTGCACGGGTGGATAGCCTGTTGATGCCGTCTCGGTTGCTACTCACTTGGTAATTCTGCGAAATCACAAGCCACGTAAAGCCTTGCGGACGGCGCTCTGATCCAAGTTGTGTCGAGGGTGTTGGTCATGGTTGAAAGCTGCCGGATCAGGCAGCCGCCTTTGCCACATCCAATCGCTGCGGACCCAATTGCCCTGCGCCGGACCCGAGCGAGAAGAAGCTGATCCCTTCTTGCAGCTCGGCAGATTGGTTGGTGAGGTCGGAAGCTGTGCTTGCGCTGCTTTGTGCAGCACTGAGGTTACCCTGAATGCTGTTGTTCAATGACACGATCGCGTCGCTCACCTGGTTTGTACCAGTATCCTGTTCCCTCAGCGCGACTGAGATTTCCTGCACAAGCTGAGAAGTACTCTCGATCTTCGGCACGACTTCGCGGAGGATCTCTACGGCATTGGTCGAACTGTCCACGGTTTCCTGCGCGATGCTGTGAATTTCGGTTGCCGCCGTTTGGCTACGCTCTGCCAGTTTTCGCACCTCCGAGGCGACGACCGCAAAGCCTTTGCCATGCTCTCCGGCGCGCGCCGCTTCCACTGCGGCGTTGAGCGCAAGCAGATCGGTCTGGCGGGCGATCTCCTGCACAATGTCGACCTTTTGGGCGATATCATGCATTGCCGATACGGCTTTTTCGACGGCTTGACCGCCCTGGTTTGCCTTCTCGGCGGCTTCGATTGCAACGGCCTCGGTCCTTGTTGCATTCTCCATGCCCTGGCGGATATTGGCCGAGATCTGTTCCATGGCGGCGCTGGCTTGTTGTGCAGCAGAGGCCTGGCGTGTCGCCCCATCGCTCAGCTGATCGGCCGTCATGCTCATCTCTTCGGCGCGCGTATTGATACGATTGGCGATGTCGGCGGTCTGGGCGATGACGACACGCAGGCGGTCGACCATGGAGTTCAGGGCCTTGCCAAGCGCATCCTGACGCGATCGACCGTCTTCTTCGACGCTGAGATTCCCCCCGGCGATGCGGTTGGCAACAACGATCTGTGCATTGGCCGCTGATGTGATGCGTTCGATTGCCCGCGCCATGTCGCCCAATTCGTCGCCTCGATCCTGGTACGGCACAACCAGTTCAGTTTCCTCGGTTGACACCCTGATGGCGATGTCGGTCATGCGTTCCACGGCGCGCGCAACGTTCTGTGTCAGCCAAAAACCGGCGGTGATCGCCGCAAGAAGCAAAACTGCTCCCCCGCCGATGATCATGTTCTCCGCAACGGCTACGGCCTGAACCTTGGTCTGTCTGCGTTCATCGAGCAGGGCACTCTCGGCTGCGACGAATTCGTCAAGCAACGCACGGAACGCATCCATCAGCCCTTTGCCAGCCCCTGAGGCCTCCATCTCGCGCGCGGCCTGTACGGTGTCGGGATCGCCCATCAATGCGATCTCGCGCTTGGCGATCTCAGTCGTCCACTTGTTCGCCGCTGCGCCGATCTCGCTCAGCTGTCGGGTCGCGTTCGGATTGTCCGAGGTCTTCACAAGAAGGTATTCCAAGGCCGTCTGAAACTGCACCAAGCCTAAATGATAGGGTTCAAGAAAGTTCTCGTCACCCGCGATCAGATAGCCGCGCACGCCGGTTTCCTGGTTCACCATGCCCGTCAGCATTTGGTGAGCAGCATCCAGGACCTCCGTAGTGTGGACATCCCATGCATCGGCCTTCTCGATCTTCACAAGGCTATCGTAGGTGACTGCGGAAACGGACATGGCGATAGCAATCATTATCGCAAAGCAGGCGGCGAGTTTCGTGCCGATTTTCATCTTTGAAAGGGACATTTGGTCAAATCTCCTCACAGCGTTTGCCATACAGAAAGTTTTTGCACCGCCTTTGAAACACAAAAACATTCACCGTGCGTTACGTTGGTGACTGCCGCTGCTTGATGAAGATTGGTCTCGAATCTGAGTGTGTAAAATTTTATGAACAGATCAGATTTCTTACGTCTATCGCCGATTCCAGAATGGCTTAAAACTGTGGGCAATAGTGTTAAGGTCTGGATGCGTTGAACCAGTACGTTTCTGAACAAAATCAGGATTGGACGCGCTGACCTGCCGGCCATGGTTCACCACTTGTCGGGTGAAGTGGTGAACCATGCCTATTGGGTAGGCGCACCTCAGTTATCGAGGAAGCTCCGCAATTTACGAGACCGCGATGGGTGCTTCAGCTTGCGGAGCGCCTTCGCCTCGATCTGGCGGATACGTTCGCGGGTTACCGAGAACTGCTGGCCGACCTCTTCCAGCGTATGGTCCGTGTTCATCCCGATGCCAAAGCGCATGCGAAGTACACGTTCCTCGCGGGCGGTCAGCGAGGCCAGAACGCGCGTTGTCGTGTCCTTCAGGTTCGACTGAATGGCACTGTCCAGCGGCAACACAGCGTTCTTGTCTTCGATGAAATCGCCAAGCTGGCTGTCTTCCTCGTCGCCAATCGGCGTCTCCAGCGAAATCGGCTCCTTGGCGATCTTCATCACCTTCCGGACCTTTTCCAGCGGCATCTGGAGTTTCTCGGCCAGTTCCTCCGGTGTCGGCTCGCGCCCGATTTCGTGGAGCATCTGGCGGCCCGTCCGGACCAGCTTGTTGATGGTCTCGATCATGTGCACGGGAATACGGATCGTGCGCGCCTGATCCGCGATGGACCGGGTGATGGCCTGACGGATCCACCATGTCGCGTAGGTCGAGAATTTGTAGCCGCGGCGGTACTCGAACTTGTCGACGGCTTTCATCAAGCCGATGTTGCCTTCCTGGATGAGATCCAGGAACTGCAGGCCACGGTTTGTGTATTTCTTGGCAATCGAGATCACGAGTCGCAGGTTGGCCTCGACCATCTCGGTCTTGGCCATGCGCGCTTCCTTTTCGCCCTTCTGGACCGTGTGCACGATGCGGCGGAATTCGGGGATGTCGACGCCGATCATCTGGCCGACTTCGCCGATCTCGGCACGGACGATGTCAACTTTCTCGCCTTCGCGTTCGACGAAAACGGACCAACCCTTGCCCTTGAGCTTGCCCACACGTTCGGTCCAGCCCGGTTCCAGTTCGGCCCCGCGATATTCGTTGATGAACTGCTTGCGATCAATCCGGTGGCGATCCGCAAATTTGATGATCTGGCCTTCCAGCGTCATCAGGCGCCGGTTGATCCCATAAAGCTGATCGATCAGCGTTTCGATGCGGTTGTTGTGGAGGTGCAGTTCGTTGACCTGTTCCACCAGTTCGTTGCGCAGGCGCTGATAACTGCGTTCCTGCCCAGCGGTGAATTTCGAGTCTTCGTTGAGCGCCGCGTCGAGACGGGCGTCCTGCATCTCGCGGAGTCTCTCGTAGGCGTCTGCGATGTCGGCAAGCTGGTCCAGAACCTGAGGCTTAAGGGTCGCTTCCATGGCAGCAAGCGACAGATTGGCCTGTTCTTCTTCGGCATCCGCCTCGTCAGCGATCTCTTCGGCAGTACCGGCCTCTTCGCCCTCTGCAGTTTCTTCGCCGTCTGTCGCTTCTCCATCGCCCTTCTTGGCGGTTTCCGCAGGTTCCGCGGTTTCGGCTGCAGGGGCCGCAGCGACATTCGTGACCGGCGTCATAACGTCGTTTTCGGTTGCCCGGCCGAACGTGGTTTCCAAGTCGATCACGTCACGCAGCAAGATCTTCTCTTCCAGCAGCTCGTCGCGCCAGATCGTGATGGCCTCGAATGTCAGCGGGCTTTCGCACAAGCCGCCGATCATGGTCGCGCGGCCAGCCTCGATGCGCTTTGCAATCGCGATTTCGCCTTCGCGTGACAGCAGCTCGACCGTGCCCATTTCGCGCAGATACATGCGAACCGGGTCATCCGTGCGATCTACTTCGGCCTTGGTCTCTTCCTTGGCGACAACTTCCTTGGACTGTTCCTTGCCCTCGGCCTCTTCTTCGCCGTCGCCCTCTCCGTCGGATTCGACCACGTTGACGCCCATTTCGGACAACAGGCTCATCACGTCTTCGATCTGCTCGGAGGAGAACTGATCCGAGGGCAGAACCCGGTTCAGCTCGTCATATGTGATGTAGCCCTTGGCCTTGGCAGCCGTGATCATCTTCTTCACGTCAGCCTGGCTCATATCGAGCATCGGGCCTTGGCCGTCGGCGGCTTCGTTTTCCTGGGTCTGGTCTTCGTCTTTAGGAGCCATAAAAGTGTCCTTCACCGTCACGCGGAAGCAGGCCTGCCCGGGGGGCAGGTGCGGAGATAGCTTGGGCGAGAGCGCTGATATGGGGTTCGACGAAGACCGATCAAGGGTGCGTTTGTCGCGGCTGCGCTCATGCGAATCACTGATTCGGTATCTCATAGACCAGAAGAACTTCTGATTCACTGATTCGCGCTTGACATGCTTTCTGCTCGGTGGAAACGGATTGCCACCTCCGAATTGGTGACATTTTTGCACCACCGGCGGGGCGGGCTCTGCCTAGTCGCGTCGTACACTTTTCTCCCATGCGCGTTGATCCAGCAGCTTTTGCACGTCGCCGCGCACACCCAGCGGGTTCTCCGCTTCGTTGCTTGGATCGTCGCGTGTCGCGTGCGTGTCTGCGGCCATTCGCTCCTGCGCCACCTGTTTGACCCGTTCGCACCAGCTTTCATCCGCGGCTTCCGCCAGATCGCGGCGGGCCTCTGCAAGTTCTGCTTCCGAGGTCAATACAGCTTCGTGCCGCGCGATGGCGTCGCGCGTGACTTCTGCGACATGCTGGGGTTTCAGCCCTTTGCGCGCCAGAGCGTGCATCCGTTGGTGCGCCACGCTCGACAGTGCGCCGATCGGATCGCGGCCAAGCTTGTTGGCAAGGTGGTCGATCAGGTTGGCCGGGAGCACATCCGTATCCAGCATCAGATCTCGCATCTGCGCCATATCCTGGCTGAGGAAGCGCATCGTCTCGAGTGGATCTTCCACTTCGGGCAACACATGCGGGTGCAGCAGAATACCTGTCAGAATCCCGGCCTCCCGCACACGGGCTTCCGTGACCTGCGTTGCCGTGCGCGACAGTTGCGAGGCCCGTGTCGATGGTGCGGGACCCGATGGCGTCCGAGCCCGCCCGCCGCGGCCACCCTGCCAGTTTCCGCCTTGCCATGGCGATCTGGCATTACCGCCGGTCTGCCGGGCTGGCGGTGTGAACAGATCCGCGCGCCGGGCCTTGATCTCGGCCCCGTAGTGGTTGCGCAGGCCCGGATCCTGAATTCGGCCCAGGAGGGCACGCAACCTTTGGTCCAGCGCGGCCTTGCGCTCAGGCGTGTCGTAGGGCTGTGTGGTTTCGCGCCGCCAAAGCATCTCGATCAGCGGAAGTGCGGCGTCCAGCGCGGTCTGCATCGCACCCGGTCCCTCGGCCTTGATCAGATCGTCCGGATCGCGTCCTTCCGGCATCAGGCAGAACCTCAGCGACTTGCCGGGCGCGAGCAGGGGCAGCGCCAGATCGATCAACCGTTCAGCCGCGCGGATGCCCGCCTTGTCGCCGTCCAGCGCGATGATGGGCTCGTCCGCGATCTTCCACATCATCGCCAGCTGCTGTTCCGTCACTGCTGTGCCATTGGGCGCGACCGAGTGGTCAAACCCTGCCTGCGCCAACGCAATCACGTCCATATACCCCTCGGCGACGATCAGGGTCTGGGTCTTGCCAGCAGCTTCCCTTGCCGGGCCGTAGTTGTAGAGCACCCGCGATTTGTCGAAGAGGTCCGTTGCAGGCGAGTTCATGTATTTCGCGCGTGCGTTCTCGGACATGGCCCGCCCACCGAACCCGATGCACCGCCCGCGCGGATCGCGGATCGGGAACATCAGCCGGTTGCGGAAGCGGTCATAGGTCGAACCATCGTCGCTTTTGATCACCATCCCTGCGGCAATCGCTTCGTCCAGCTGTCCCTTCTCGCGGAAGGTCTCGGTCAGGAAAGTTCTGCTATCTGGCGCGAAGCCTATCTCGAAGCGTTTTGCTGTTTCGCCCGTCAGGCCCCTGCGCTGGCAGTATTCGCGGACAGAGGCCGCTGCCGCGCCGCGCAGTGACATCCCGAAAGCACGCACGGATTGCTCCATGACATCGATCTGGCGGGTCTGCTGGTCGCGTTTCTCTGCGGCCTGCGGGTCTTGGGTCTGGGCGGGCATCTCCAGCCCTGCCTCACGCGCCAGCACCTCGACAGCCTCGATGAACGACACGTTCTCGGTATCCTTGACGAACCCGATCATGTCGCCTTTCTCGTGACAACCAAAGCAATAGTAGAACCCCTTGCGGTCATCTACGTGGAACGATGGCGTCTTTTCCTGATGAAACGGGCAGGGTGCCCAGAAGTCGCCTTTGGCCGGGTTCGATTTGCGCGCATCCCAGATGACCTTGCGCCCGGCCACGTCCGAAAGCGTGAGCCTGGTGCGAATCTCGTCAAGGAATCCGGGTGGAAGCGCCATTCCCCTACTATGGATGCGCACGGGACCATCCACAAGCACTACATCTGGTGATCCCCATGTTCCACAGGGTGGGGATAAGTCCAGGTGGCCCGCTTTTGCAGGTCAGCCGAGGCCCAAACGTGCCCGCAGTTCCGTCTCGGCGCTTGGCCAGTCGCGCACCTGAGCAGAGGCGTCCGCGCAGTCAGGATAGAACGCGTGGATAAACTCGGCCCATGCAAAGTGCAGTCGCACGACGCCGGGCGCATGTTTCGCCACGCTCTCGATCTGCTTCACGGAGTCGTCGATGAAAGCCGTGGGCGCGTCGGCCTGTGTGGCCAGCCATGCGATAGCCGGTCCCTTGCCACCCGAATTGACCACCACAGGATAGGGGATCCCAAGCGAAGCGAGGTTTTGCCGACGTGTCTCAGTCGCGCCGCGCGGCACATTCGTCAGGACCACGACCTGCGCGTCACCGGCCAATCGGGCCAACGTCTCTGCTGCTCCGGGAATCGCCCGCTGCGACAGGGTCTGTTCGTCAAAGAACCGGTTGATCAGACCAAGGCATTCATCGAAGGGCAGTGGCGTATTCGAGCCCTTTGGGAACATCGAGCCCTCAAGCTGGTACCGCACCAGTCGCATCTCGAAGCCGATGGTCTCCATCCAGCGCGACAGATGGTCGACAAAGACGACCAGCACCTCGTCAGCATCCACGGCGATGAGAGGGCGCCCGGGCGTGATGGACAGCGCCTTCAGTTGCGCCTGTGTCTCGTGCGCGATGCCCTTCATCGGATCGGCCATGCTCATGTCCAGTGCGGCAGGTTTCCGCCCGGCAACGCGGCGCGGGCACGCATTGGGCGGTCGGGTGCGATGCCCTGATCAGTACAGAAGGCAACTAGTGCTGCCTCGTCGGCCAACAGAAAATCCAGCACGAAGCCGAGGAATTCCGGATCCGTGGCGCCCGCACGCAGATCCTCGACACTGGCGCCGGTTGCGCCGAGAAACGCGCCCGTCAGGTCCTGATCCGCCGCAATCCAGCCCAAAGCAGCCACGGAGACATGCTCGGCCTGATCCAGGGGCAGTGGCTGTAGATTGTTATGCTGCATGCTCTCTCTGTGTACTCTGTAAGTGTGCTCGCTGGATCCCGACTCGCGTGAGATTTCCATACCATGTCTTTCGCACCCACCGGTTTGGGGCAAGGGGTCTGTTGCTCAATGTGCGCTTCTGGCGGGCACGGCATGTGGTGGTCTGCGTGGCTCTGGTGTTGCAAAACCGGACGATCCATAGTGCAAGGACCGAGACGCCCACCCTGACAACTGGGGCCTGAAAACCGGGTGGAGGTTCACGATTTCTTCAATGCCACGGGCGTATCTCTTGACGCGTGCACGGCGAGGAGTGGTCGCGCAAGGTAGTATGATCTGAGATCAGGGATATGCATGCCAGGACGCGTTCTAATCGTCGAGGATAGCGGTACGAACCGCATGATCCTGCGCGCGCGGTTGAACAAGGCCTATTACGATGTGGTCGAGGCCGAAGACGGCGAGACTGCCTTGGAACTGGCAATATCCGAAAAACCCGACCTTGTGCTTCTGGATGTAATGCTGCCCGGGATCGACGGCTTCGAAGTTTGTCGAAAGCTGAAGGCCGATCCTGCTACACTGCATGTACCGGTCGTGATGTTGACCGCGCTCGACAAACAGGAAGACCGGGTCGAGGGGCTGGAGGCGGGCGCAGACGACTTCCTGTCCAAACCGTTCGAAGATCTCGCACTCATGAGCCGGGTCGCATCGTTGATCCGCATGAAGATGATGGTCGACGAGATGATCTTGCGCGACCAGACCTCCAGCGGTGTCGCTGAACGCGAGATGCTGGCCGCAGCACGAGCGGTGGTGTTTCCGGACAGTCAGTTGGTCATCGTCAGTTCCGCCGAAGAGCGTGCCGCCCAGATGCGCGAGGCGCTCGCGCGCAATATCCGATGCCGCATCGAGATTGCCACCAGCGTGGAAGAAGCCAATTCTGTCGTCGAATTCATGGGCGTTGATGCTGTGTTGGTTGACGAAGGTCTTACCGCCCATGATGCATTGCGCTTCGGCTCGGTGCTGCGTGCGCGACCGGAAACACGGCAGGCCGCAACATTGCTCGTGATCCCGGACAACGATCTGATCTTGGCTGACAAGGCGCTTGAGATAGGGTTCTCGGACTACATCAGCGGTCCGGTAGATGTTCTGGAACTGACTACCCGCGTGCGCTCGTTGCTGCGCCGGAAACACTACGCCGACCAGTTGCGCGAGAACATGCGCAACAACATGGTCCAGGCGGTCACCGACTCGCTGACCGGCACCTATAACCGGCGCTATGCCAATCTGCATCTGGATGCACTGATCGAACAGGCGCGGGAACGTGATAGCGGACTGGCAGTGATGATCCTTGATCTCGACCGGTTCAAGTCCGTCAACGACACCTATGGTCATGCCGCGGGCGATATGGTGCTGAAGGAGTTCGCCCGCAGGCTCCAGGAAAACGTGAGGGGGGTTGATCTGGTCGCACGCATGGGCGGCGAAGAGTTCATGGTCGTCATGCCCGAGGTTTCGACGGAGCTTGCTGCGGAAATCGCGGAACGGGTGCGCTCGACCACGGCTGACCCCGCCTTCAAGATTTCACAGGACGGTGAAATTCTGACGGTTACCGTATCCATCGGGTTCGCTGTCTTGCAGAAAACCGAGACCGTGTTCGAAATCGTCAAACGGGCGGATGCGGCGCTCTATGAGTCCAAGAACGGCGGTCGGAACCGCGTAACACTGGCCCAGGCCGCCTGAAAGCGCTCAACTCCCCTGCCGTGTCAGCAGCAATCCTGGCACCAATAGCACCAGGCCCACACCGCCCAGCGCCGCAATGATTGGTGCTTCCAACAAGGGTTGTATCACTGATTCAAACAGCCAAACTGACACATGTCGCTCGATAGCAGGTTGCAGCAATTGCAGACTGTCGGCATGAAACTGGAACCACCAAAGTCCTGTTGCAATCCACGCATCCCCGTTGCCTAGAACCATTGCATCCGCAACGATCCACGCAGCCAATGCCAAGGCGCCCAGAGCCAGCAGCAAGCACGCATATCCGATTAGACGCAGCATCTTGGTTTCCTTTCGCTCAACGCCCGATATCTATGCGCCCCCACTCCAAGCGCAAGCAACCTTTGCGGAGCCTCGCACTTCCGTTAAGCGTTGAAACAAACCAGGAGGATCCGATGAAAGCATTGTTTTACACTGGCACCGAGCAAATGGAATTGCGCGATACAAATGGTCCGGTTGCCGAGCCGGGTCAGTGCATCGTCGATCTTGCCTATTGCGGGCTTTGCGGATCAGACATGCACGCATGGCACGGTCATGACGCGCGCCGGGTGCCGCCGCTGATCCTGGGTCATGAACCGGTAGGCACCGTGCGCGATGGCCAGCACGCCGGTAAAAGGGTCGCGATCAACCCGATGATGACCTGCGGCACCTGCCCGGCGTGCACCGGTGGTGCGGTGCATCTTTGCCCCGAACGCGCCTTGATTGGCCTCAAGGTCCCGGGTGCGTTTGCTGAGGCATGTGCTATCGACGAAGGCAATCTCAACCTGCTGCCCGACGCGCTCGCTTTCAAAAACGCGGTTCTGGCCGAGCCACTGGCCGTATGTGTCCATACGGCACATGTGGGTTTTGCCCGTCATACGCAATCTGTCGGCGACACCGAGGTTGTGGTGTTGGGCGGCGGGGCGATCGGCCTTCTTGCCGGGTTCGTCTACCGTGCCATGGGCGTGCGCAAGTTGTGGTTGGCCGAGCCCAACGCCCATCGCCGCGCCATGATCGCGAGCGTTTTGGATGCAGAGATCTATGATCCCATTACAACCGGCCCAGCAGCCGCCTCTGTGGATATGGTCTGCGATGCCGTCGGGTCCGGGCGGACCCGCGCCGCGGCATCGGCATTGACCCGG
Source organism: Paracoccaceae bacterium (assembly GCA_045106875.1). Taxonomy (GTDB): domain Bacteria; phylum Pseudomonadota; class Alphaproteobacteria; order Rhodobacterales; family Rhodobacteraceae; genus Thermohalobaculum. Next base: position 16,867 of record JBGCFK010000405.1, read on the forward strand.
CCGGGCGGCACCATCGTTCATGTGGGACTTCAGGACACAGCTGAAGGTTTGGACACTCGCCAGTTGACCCTTCAGGAGATTACGTTTGTGGGCACCTATTGCTACACACCCGACGATTTCTCCGAAGCACTGCGCTTG
>JBGCFK010000406.1:0-3714 GCA_045106875.1 Paracoccaceae bacterium
TGTTCGATCCCGATTCGCCGCTACGTGCCGATCTCAGCCTGACCGCAGGTGCAGGTGTCGAGCTAATGCCCGGCCTATCGGCGAATGCAGAGGTGTCGGCACGGTTGATCGGGACCCTGGACGACATCGAACGCGGCGCGGGGTCCAGTGTGCCCGATCGAGTGCGCTCGGACATTGCGCAATACCTGCGCGAGGGAAACCCGGCAATTACGCGCCTGACGGTGGACTATATCACCAAACTCACCAAAAGCGTCTACGGTAAAGCGACGTTTGGGATATTCGAACGGCAATATGCCGGGATTGGCGGCGAAGTCCTTTGGAAACCCGCAACCCAGAACTGGGGTGTAGGGATGGACCTCAACTTCGTACGCCAACGCGGTTTCACGCAGCTCTTCGACCTGCGCAACTTCGAAACGGTGACAGGGCATGCAAGCGTCTACTGGGACACACAGTTTTACGGGCTCAACGTTCAGGTAGATGCAGGACGCTATCTGGCAGGTGACTGGGGCGGCACTTTTGGTATGCGCCGACGCTTTGCGAATGGATGGGAATTGGGTGGATTCTTCACGCTCACCACCATCGGCTTCGACGAGTTTGGCGAAGGCAGCTTCGATAAGGGAATCTTCCTGACGATTCCGTTCAATTGGGCATTCCCATATGAAAGCCGGAGTCAATTTTCCACCACACTCAGGCCACTCACGCGAGACGGTGGACAACGAGTGCGCGTTCCAGACAAGCTCTACCCAGTAGTGCAGGACCACGACCGCGGAGACTACCGTCGAACCTGGGAGGACTTCTGGGAATGACTCGGCAGGCATCCAAACTGGCGCGCGCAGGGTTGCTGGTGTCCGGACTTGCCCTGCTCGCAAGCTGCACATCAGATGGCTCATCAGCCGCCGAACGGCTGGGCCCCCTCGCGGAAGAAGTGATATTTGGGAAGCAAGATCCGGAACCACCTCAAGTCCTGACGCGCGCGGAGTTGGCGCAGGTTCCCTTTGCAACGCTGGCAATCTCGACGCCTGGCGGGCCTCGGAGCTATGTTGCAGCCGTCGCTAACAATGACGGGTTCGTGGCCTATCAGGACCAAAGCCGCCGCAGCATCATTATGGAAGGCGGAATGCTGGTCGCCACACATGGCCTCGGTTATGATCTTGCGGCGATCAAGCATCAGCCAGATGACCCTGTCGCGCTCCAGACGCCCGTGTCGCAATGGCCGGGCGTCGTCGTACGTAACTATCAATTCACGCGGACCGGAACGACAGACTATCAGGTGACGGTAAGCTGTTCATTTCAGAAGACAGCCCGCGAACGCATCGAGATCGTTGAGCTGTTTTTCGACGTACAGCGGATCGACGAAACTTGCGGCAACGGCAAACGCTCGTTCACGAACACCTACTGGGTGGCAGTCGATACCGGGTTCATCTGGAAATCAGTTCAGTGGATTGGACCGCGTCAACCAGACCCATTCGTGCTCGAAGTGATTCGGCCGATCGGTTAATGAAACCCGCGCTGAGCGAAGCCTTTAAATACTTTTTAAAATAAGGCCGCCGGCCAGATTTTCACCTAGCCGGCTCAAGTCTCAAACCCGCAGGTTGATCAGTTAGTAGTCGTCGTCGTCGCTGTCGCGTTGTCGTCGTCCGAAGCTGCAACCACGCCGATTACAACCCCGGCCAGGATCACAACACCGCCTACAACCACCGCACCAGCGGGGATTGCTCCAGCGCCAAACACGGCGAGCGGACCCTGTGAAGTACCACCTGGGGTGACCGCGCCTTCGTCAGTTTGTTGGTCGGTCGTTGTTGTGGTCGACTGAGCCATTGCAATTGCTGGCGTCACGACAAGCGCTGCAGCCGCGACAAGATTCAAAAACTTCATTTCTGCCTCCTCAAGCAGGTCCGGCGAAGGCCGGATGATAAACAACCCAGCAGACGGCATATCATGCCGACCCCCCGCCTGTCTGCGTTGAAAGCTCTTTAGCAATCCATCACTCCGATGGCAAGCGACCAGACCGCTCCTGCACAAGAATCGCAGAATTGCTGCACGCGCACAATATAGGACGCGCCAATCCGTGTGTTCATGGCAACAGGTGCATCAATTTCTACGCGGTTTTGACCTGTTCTTTGATCGAGAACCGCCCGAAGCAAGCGCAGCAAGCTCGCGTTTCCAACCCATCTGGTCGGAAAGTATCTTACTCGGAACTTCCTCGACCGTACCGATTGACAACTCTCCCAGCTGGAAAGGACCATAACTGATGCGAATCAGTCGGTTGACAGTGAGCCCCACCTGTTCCGCAGCACGCCTGATCTCACGATTGCGACCTTCGCGCAGGCCAATGGTCAGCCAGGCGTTTCGTCCCTGCTGCCGGTCAATTGTCACCGTCATCGGCTTGAAGCGCTCACCATCCACCACCATCCCTTCTGTGAGCGGACGCAGCATTGCTTCGTCGGGATATCCGAACACACGGACCCGGTAGCGCCGCAACCACCCAGTCGATGGCAACTCGAGCCTGCGTTTCAGACCGCCGTCATTGGTGAGCAGCAGCAAGCCCTCGGATGTCAGATCCAACCGTCCAATGTTCATCACGCGTGGCAGTTCCGGCGGCAAGCGGTCAAAGATTGTGGCGCGGCCTTTCTCATCGCTGTCTGTGGTCACCAATCCAGCAGGTTTGTGGTACCGCCAAAGGCGCGGTGCCTCTGCCGCCGCAAGCTCGCGTCCATCGACAACAACCTTGTCCCGAGGCCCAACCGTCAAGGCAGGTGTGTCAATGCGCTTGCCGTTAACAGACACGCGCCCCGCCAGAATGATCCGTTCCGCTTCGCGTCGCGATGCAACCCCTGCCCGCGCCAAACGCTTGGCGATCCGTTCCTTGTCCTGATCTTCGTCCTGTCCGGTCATGGCGTCTCCATAGCGCTCCGGGGGCTGGCCCGCCAGCCCGGATCCGCGTAAGTACGCAGCCATGTTCAAGCAACACATGGATAGAGCACTGGAAGAGGCAAGGGCTGCCGCCCGGCGTGGCGAAACTCCGGTCGGAGCCGTTCTCACCGATCCATCCGGCACTGTATTGGCCGCAAACGGGAATCGCGTGCGCGAGCTTTCCGATCCAACGGCCCATGCCGAGATTCTGGTACTGCGCTCGGGGGCACATGTATTCGGCTCCGAGCGGCTGATCGGCTGCGGGCTTTGGGTGACGTTGGAGCCATGCCCGATGTGCGCTGGTGCCATCGCCCATGCACGGGTTGCCAACCTTTGGTATGGAGCCACCGATCCGAAAGGCGGCGGTGTCGACCACGGACCCCGCGTTTTCTCCCACCCGACATGCCATCACAGACCGGAAATCTTCGGTAGCATTCAGGAAGATGAGAGTGCCAGGATTTTGCGCATGTTCTTCCGCTCCCTGCGGCACGATGCGCGCAAGTCGCGCATTGAGGGAGCAGGCTGACCGCCCTAACTTACGACTATGGAAAAGCGAGACATTCTGATCGCAGGGGGCGGCATTGCCGGGCTGAGTGCAGCTGCCCGCTTTGCATCCGATGGCTTGTCCGTGGCGTTGGTCGATCCCGCGCCCGGATCAACAGAGGCGGGAGACGACCTGCGCACCACTGCGTTTCTACAACCTGCCATTACTACTCTTACAAAGGCAGGCGCATGGGGGCACCTGTCGAAAGATGCAGCACCACTCCGTGTCATGCGAATCGTAGATGCTGGCGGGGTCGA
>JBGCFK010000407.1:0-14640 GCA_045106875.1 Paracoccaceae bacterium
CCACAACCTCGTCCTCGTCGACGAGATCAACCGAGCGCCGCCCAAAGTACAATCCGCCCTGCTCGAAAGCATGGCCGAGCGGCAGGTCACCGCAGGTGGTGAGACCTATGCGTTGCCAGATCCCTTCATGGTTGTCGCGACCCAGAATCCGATCGAACACGAGGGCACCTTTCCCCTGCCCGAAGCACAGCTTGACCGCTTCCTGTTCCACGTCATCGTCGGTCAGCCCGGGGCCGAGGACGAGCGGCGTATTCTTGACCTTGTCGATGCAGAAGCCGGTGCAATGCCCGTTCGCGAGTTTGCTCTGACGCCGGAAAACCTGGCCCGGGCGCAGGCCCAGACGCAGGCCGTACACGTGGCGCCCGCGCTCAAGGACTACATCGTCGCACTGGTCATGACGACGCGTGATGCCGAGGCCATGCCCGAAGTCGCGCATGCTGTTTCACCTCGTGGCTCGCTTGCCCTCCTAGCCGGTGCCCGCGCACGCGCGTGGCTTGCAGGCCGCGACCATGCGACGCCTGAAGATGTGAAGGCGCTTGCCGCCGATGCATTAGCCCACCGGTTGATACTGACCTGGCGAGCCGAGGCGGATGGTGTGACCCCGCGAGCGCTGATTGCCCGGCTGCTCGATCATGTTCAGCCACTCTGAGCCATGATCGATCTTGATCCGGATCACCTGTTGTCCCTTCGCATGCTTGCACGCGCAGGTAGCCGTGCCGGGCCGGTAACTCTGCTGCCCGGCGGTCAGGTAACGCGCGCAAGGGGACGGGGGTTGGAGACCGCCGAGATCCGTACATTCGCCCATGGTGACGACCCGCGTCATATCGATCGCAACACGACCGCCCGCACCGGATACCCGCATGTGCGCAGCTTCCATGCCGAACGCGATCGCACCACGTTGCTGGTCGCGGATTTCCGCCCGTCCATGTTGTGGGGTACGCGGCGGTGTCTGCGTTCCGTGGCAGCAGCGGAGGCGCTGACGCTTGCAGGCTGGCGTGCCGTTGCCGAGGGCGGGCGCGTCGGGCTTCTGGTAACGTTGGCAGGCGAGCCTGTCGTGCAACCTGCCCGCAGTCGAGACCGAGCGATGGTTCGCGTCATCGGGGCCATGGCGCGGGCGCACTCATATGCGCTTGAGCGGGCTGATGCGACCGACCCACCGCTTGCTGTTGCATTGGAACTGGCCAACCGTCTTGCGCCGCGCGACGCAGAGGTTTTGGTGGCCACGGCTCTGGATACAACGGGGGAGGCTTTCGAAGCTGCGGCTCTTGCACTGGGCCAACGCACAACGCTGTCCGTGATCCGTGTTGCAGACGCGTTCGAGACCGGGCGGCCTTCGGGCAGGTACCGCTTCCGCACAGCCTCGGGGCGTTCGGGACTTGCCGGACCCGGCTCCCACGCCCCGCCGGACCCTCTCGGGTTGGTCCAGTCGGTCTATCACACGGCCCTCGGGCCCGAGGTACAGTCCTAGGATGCCCGAGCACGTGGATATCCTCGACGGCCTTTACGGGATCAGGGAGGCCGCGCCTGGTGGCCTCGACATTCTGGCCTCGATCGGTCTCGGCCTGCTGCTGGCCGCGCTGCTTGGCTTGTTCGCGAGCATGTTTCGCACTCGGCCCCGGCGAGATGGCGATCTGGCAAAGCAGATTTCCGCCGCGCGCGACCTGCCAGAACCAGTGCGGATCGCCACATTGGCCGGTGTTCTGAAATGGCTTACAGATGCGCAGGCGCCCGGCCAAACCGACTGGACCGTCCGTGCCGCCGAAAGTTTGGATATCGACAAGACCCTGCTGCACGATCTGAAGAGCGGTCTCTACACCTCCAGCACACGCACTGATCCGGATGTCTTGGAGCAGGCGGTTGCGCGCGCAGCCGGAGTCAGGATCTGAGCCATGCCGGATTTTGCCGACCCACTGTTCCTGCTGCTCCTGCCCCTGCCGCTCGCGGCCTGGGTCCTGCTGCGCACGCCCCGCACCGAAGGCGCAGCGCTGATGGTCCCGGAAGGGCTCGGCGCGCGGCTTGGCGTTGCGACGGGGCAGGGCGGCGCATCCGGCAGCCGTTGGGCGCCGCTTCTGCTATGGACCTTACTGGTCATTGCCGTTGCCGGTCCGCGGCTGCTGGTGCCTAATCCTGCGCTTCCGGTATCGGGCCGCGATCTGGTTCTGGCCCTTGATCTTTCGGGCTCGATGATCCGCAAGGACTTCAAGCTGAACGGGCAGCAGGTCTCTCGCCTCGCTGCGCTGAAACATGCCGGGATCGAGTTTGTACTCGGGCGGGGCGGGGATCGCGTGGCGCTGGTGATCTTCGCGTCGCGCGCCTACTACGCGACGCCGCAAACCCACGATGTTATCGCTGTGGCCGAGGCCATCCGTGAGGCCGAGATCGGCATCTCGGGCCGCGCAACCGGTATCAGCGATGGGTTGGGACTGGCGCTGAAGCGTCTGCGCGACAGCGATGCACCCTCCAAAGTCGTGATCCTTCTGTCCGATGGTGTTAACAATTCCGGTCCCGTGAAGCCACGTGATGCGGCTCGATTGGCCCGGGACCTGGGCGTCCGCGTGCACACCATTGCCATGGGCCCGCGCGATCTGGCCAATGCTGATGGAGAGCGTGATGCCGTCGATGCGGTGACCCTCAAAGCCATCGCCGAGCTTTCGGGTGGCACCTATTTCCGTGCGCAGACCACCGAAGATCTGGTTGCCGTGACAGAAGCCATCGATCGGCTCGAGGCCAATCCCGGCACAGGCCCCGCCGCGCTGGTATATAAACCGCTTTGGCTGTGGCCAGCCGGATTGGCGATGCTTGTCACCTTGGGCCTGATTCTTCCTGCGGTGCGCCGATGATCGAGTTGTTGGGATATCTTTGGCTGCGGCCTCTCTGGCTTGGACTGTTGGCTTTTGCCCTCGTCGCCGGGATTGTGAGCGTTCGCGCCTCCGGGCGGCTTGGCGCTTGGGAGCGTGCCGTGGATCCTGCCCTCCTCGCATGGATGCGCCGATCGGGCCGCGTGTCCCTCGGCGGGGCTGCGCGCAATGTTCTCCCGGCCCTTGTTCTGGCGGTACTCGCCATCGCACTGGCGGGTCCGGCGTCGGAGCGCCGTGAGACCACGAGCTACCGCAATCTTGACGGTGTCGTTCTGGTGCTGGACCTTTCGCCTTCGGTGACCGGGTCGGCTCGGTTGTTCGATGCCCTCACAGCAGCAAGGCTGGTTGCCGAGGCGGCGCGTACCCGCCAAACCGCCCTGGTCGTCTACGCAGGCGAGGCATATCTGGCGGCGCCGTTCTCGATCGATGCGCGGGCGCTGTCAGGTACACTTGCACTGCTGGATGCCGAGACCATGCCCGTCCAAGGGTCACGCCCGGCAGCGGGTCTGGGCACAGCCCGCAAGGTGCTGGAGGACGCACAGATTCTGGCTGCCGATGTCGTGCTCATCACCGATGGTGCGGCCTTGGGACCGGATGCCATATCCGAGGTACGCCTGCTGGCCGCGCAAGGCTGGACGGTCTCGGCGATCCAGGTGCCGGGCACCGTCGATGCCACGGGCGCACTGGATGCACTGGTCCGCACAGGCGGCGGGACCCTTGCGACATTGGAGGACCCGTTCCCAGTGGTTCGCCAGGTGGAATCCCGCCCGGTACGCAGATTGGCCGATACAGGTTTCGCCATGCTGGTGCTGGAGGACTACGGTCGGTTCCTGCTTCTGTTTGCTCTGATCCCCGCCTTCCTGATGCTGCCACGAGGGCGGAACACATGAAGGCTCTGCACATCCTTCTTGGCACAGGTGTGGCGCTGCTGGCCCTCGCTCTTGCATTGGGCGGGACATCCCCGATTGGCCGGGTCCTTGCGCAAGCCGGGATGCCAATCCTGGCGGTCCCACTGCTTGCCAACCCTTCGGAACGTGGCGCTGCGCTTCATCATGCCGGGCACCATGCCAAGGCTGCGGATGCATTCGCGGCAGCGCAAGAGCCTTACAATGAAGGCCTCGCAGCAGCGTGGTCAGGCAACTATGCCCGTGCCCTGGCTGCATTCGACAGGGTTCTGGCAGCCAATCCCCTGGATCGTGAGGCTCGGGCCAACCACGCCCTGATCGCCGAACTGTTTGCAAGCAACGAGTTTCAGGCCGTTGCGCGGGAGGATCCGACAAAGCGACCGGGTGACGATGTTCTGGCCAGCCCTGGACAGGGCAAAGCACGCGCCGCAGGGCAGGGAGACGAGGCCAACGCGCCCAAGACTGGCTTCTGGATGCCCGAGGTCACGGGCCAGGGTCTGCGCCGCGTACCACAGATCTTTGACGCACAGTTCATTGCCGCGAACGGGCGCTGGCTGACCACTCTGGAGGACCAACCCGGCGCTTACCTGCGCGCACGACTGGCGGCGGAGCAGAAGGAGCGGACCGTTGCGGGTACCGCGCTGCCTCCCACCGAGAATCCCCAATGAGGTGGTTGCTGATCCTGCTGACGTTCCTTTGCGTGCCAGCTTATGCCGAGCCGGGAATCGACCCCGGCGACATCCGGCTGGAAGTCGTGCTTGAAGAACGTGATCATACCACCCAGCAGGGCGAGATGATCCTGTTGTCCATCCGCGGCACTTACAAAATCCCCGTCATTCGTGAGAAGATGCGCCAGCCTGTCCTTGACGGGTTCGACTGGATGCAACTGGGCGAGGACCGTTGGTACAAGGAGCGTGAAGACGGCTTTGAAGTGCTCAAGCTGGAACGGCGCATGGCGCTGTTTCCACAACGGGCAGGAGAGCTTGTCGTGCCCGCATTTACCCACGGGCTCGAGATGCTGGGACGCAATGGTCAGACGGTGCCGATCGATCACGTCTCGAATACGCTGAGTTTGCAAGTCGCCCCCCGACCTGATGGAGAGGATTGGTGGTTTCCTGTCCGTGCAATCCAGATCGAGGACAACTGGTCCAACCAGCCCGAGGCGCTGGAACTGGGTGCCGCAGCACTGCGGGTCGTCAGCCTTACAGTGGACGGCACGGCGCCGCAGCGTATCCCGCCGATGCCCGAACTGACAGGTGCAGGTGCGTTCATCTTCCCGCATCCCGAGCACAGGATCGTCGCACTTGGTCCCGAAGGGCCGCGAACCCGCGTGTTCTGGCGGTGGACCGTACGCCCCCAGGAAGGCTCGGCCGGGTACACCAATCCGATCCGCCTTAGCTGGTTCAATACCGAGACGCAGGAAACACAGGAGATCTTGCTGTCCGCGCAGCGTGTTGCCTATGCAGGTGGCCCGCAAGAGGTTCTTCAGCCGCGGTCGAGCCAAACCGGACCATTGGCAGCAGATACCGAACCCTCATACTGGACACTGCCTGCTCTTCCGGGTTGGATCTTGCCGTTGGCCAGTCTGCTCGGCTTGATGGCGGGCTTGGCGGGGTTGATATGGCAGGGGCGGATGTATGGCTGGACGGTTCCCGGTTGGCTGCGCCCTGATCCGCTGCGGCGCGTGCTGCGCCAAGCTGCAGAACAAGGTGACGCCATGGCAGTTCGCAATGCAGGTCACGCCATTCTGGCGCGGGATGACCGGGCGGTGCCCGACGCTCTGGCAAGGCTTGACCAGAGGCTGTTCGGCGCAACCGGCGCTGATCCGGATCTGCGCGCTGTTGCGCGTGCCGTCATCTCAGCGGCGCCGGGTGATCAGTCCGCGTGATGGATTATAGGCGATGATCGCGCCTGCCATGAAGAGCACCGCACAACCCGAGACGATGCCCAGCGCCTCCCAGTTTACCTTCATGTAGAGCGCGAACCGGATCAGCTCGACGCAATGGGTGAACGGGTTGAACCATGCGATGTCATGCAACACCGGCGACCCCTCGCGCAGCCGCCACAAAGGGTAGAGCGCGGATGACGCGAAGAACATTGGAAAGATTACAAAGTTCATCACACCCGCAAAGTTCTCTAGCTGTTTGATGGCAGAGGACAGAAACAGCCCGATCGCACCCAGCAACAGGCCCGAAACGATCAGCGCCGGCAGTACCGTGAGATATCCCCAAAGCGGCGGCTCGATGCCCCAGAGCCACGAGATGAACAGGAACGCGTAGACCTGAAACAGCGACACGATCACAGATGCCGTCAGTTTCGAGGCCAGCAGGAACCAACGGGGGTAGGGCGAGATCAACAGCGTGCGCATGGCGCCTGTCTCACGATCATAGACCATGCTGAGGCTGGACTGCATGCCGTTGAACAATTGTATCATGGCACAGAGGCCGGGCACCACGTAAGTCTCGTAAAGGATATACGTCTCATAGGGCTCAGTGATCGACAGGCCCAACACCGCGCGGAACCCGGCGGCGAAAATGAACAACCAGACCAGCGGGCGCACCAGGGCCGCGAAGAAACGTTCTTTCTGTTGCAGGAACCGAAGTGCCTCGCGCCAGATGATGCCACCTGCGCAGATGAGCCAGCCGTTCATGCGGCCTCCGCGCCGGTCAGGGCGAGGAACGCATCTGACAGGGTTTGCGCGCCCGCGACATCAGACGCTGCCCCTTCGGCCAGGATAGCGCCCTTGTGGAGCACGTAGACCGGATCAGTCTTGGCAACCTCGTCGATCAGATGCGTGGTCCAGAGAACGCCCAATCCGTCCTCAGTTGCCATGCGGTGCAGGTCCGCCACGATGTCGGTGCGGGATTTCACGTCGAGGCCAACGGTGGCTTCATCGCAAAGCATCAGACGCGGGCGGTGGATCAGCGCACGTGCAATCTCGACCCGGCGTTGTTGCCCGCCAGACAGCTTCGCGGCCTTGTCGTCCATCCGCTCGGCAAGGCCCATCCGGTCCAGCTGCACTTCGGCACGGGCCAGCGTCTCACGCCGCCCGATCCCTTGCAGGGCGCCCTGATAGATCATGTTCTGCGCCACGGTCAGCGAGGCATCCAGAGCCCGGCTTTGAAACACCACACCCATCTGGGCCAGCGCCTTTGAGGGCGTCTGGTTCAGGTCCGCCCCGTGGATCTCTATCGCCCCCGACTGTGTGGCGAAGAGCCGGGTTATCAGATTGAAGAGCGTCGTCTTGCCGGCTCCGTTCACGCCCAAAAGTACGGTGAAGGTCGATGGCGCAACGCTCAGCGACACCTCCTGCAACGCCTTCGCAGTGCCATAGCTGTGCGAGACGCCCGAGATGCGAAGCGGATCAGAATTCACAGCGGTTCTCGGGCTCGTCAAATCCCAGAGTGTCCAGCCGGGTTTTCTGATGCAGGAACTCCTCTTGCGGCGAGATCGTAACGACCAACCGGCCATCGCCCAGGATAACGCCATGACGCATCTGTTGGTTCCATGGACGGAAGCTGAGGCCCTGCCCCTTGAAGCCTGCAATGACAAAATCGTCGGACAGCATGAAGTCTTTCAGCGTCGTCACATCAGCCGAGTTCGTCCGCGTCACCGCCTCGCCCACCGACCGGAAGCCCAGCCAGACGAGATAGTCGAGATCACGCATATGCCGGTTTGTACGCTTCTCGAATCTGCGCTGCAGCTGGGTGGAGCCGTAGGATTCGTGCCCTTTGTGCCACATCGATGTGACCAGCCCGGCATCTCCTGCCACAGGACGCGCGTCCCAGGTCCGGTAGGGCAGGTAATGGCCAAAAACCTCGTTCTCGTCGGCAACCACGACCACATGGTGATCATCTGCGCGCTGCATGAACACCGGCATCTGGCGTTGCACCAACACGTGTCCCGAATCCGATTGGCGCCCGCCGCCCGTGTCCTCGAAGAGACGTTCTTCTACGATCTTGGCGCCGAACTTCCTGGCCGCACGGCGATAGGCGTCCGCCATCAACTGGTCTTCCGGGTGTGAGCCGTGCACCAGCAGCCACTCGTTCCACTTCTTCCAGATCATGTATTGTGCCAATCCGTCAGCCAGCTGTGCCCGGCTGGGGGCGATGTGGATCACATTGGCGCGGCATTCCTCGCCGCGCAGCCGGTCGTCGCGGGCCTCGGCGTTCAGGATCAGCATGTCCTTTGCGGCAGGCAGATCGGCGATGGCGAGCAGGTCATCGGCATTCGCAAGCACGATCACAACGTTCACACCGTCCACGCCAAGTTTCTCGATCTCGGTTGCCATGTTCTCGCGCGTCGTGACGATCTCGACCAGCTCGTAAGTCTGATTCAGGAACCGCACGGTGGTGGCGTTGTGTTCCAGCGCCTGCTGACCACCCGCAAAACCCTCATCCTCGACCGGCAGATCCAACCGCGAGATCGGGATCGGTTGCGGGCGATCCACCTTGACGATGGCAGCACGCAGCAGAACCTCTGCATGAGCCGGAGCAATCAGCATCATGGTCCCGAGAAGAGCCGTAACCAGTAGTCCAATCCGCATGAGTCCCTCCGTCTGGCAAGCGTGATCAGTCTATGCGACCAAATTCGTGCTGGGCCAGCAAGACCATCGCCCCAGCGACAACTCGTTGACCCATACCCGAACGCGCCCTATCCTTATAGAAACAAAAGAAAAATAAGAGAATTATAAGGGAGATTGATATGTCAGCGCGCCAGGAAATCTTGCGATGCCTACGGCGGGGACTGCTGGCAATATCTGCGTTTGCGCTGTGCGTTGGTCTTGCCAGTGCGCCTGCGCGGTCCGAGGACGCGCCGCTGCGGATCGCAGTGCTGAAGTTCGGAACAGTCAATTGGCTGATGGAGACCATTACCTCACGCGGGCTCGACCGGGCCGAAGGTGTGGCGCTGGAAGTTGTGCCATTGGCCAGCTCGGCTGCCACCAAGATCGCCTACCAGTCCGGCGACAGCGATATGCTGGTCGCGGACTGGGTCTGGGTCATGCGCCTGCGTTCCGAGGACAAGGATGCCCGCTTCGCGCCATATCTCAACGCCTCCGGGGCCTTGGTCGCGGATGCGGGGTTTGGTGGCCTCTGCGATCTGAAGGACAAGACCGTCGGTATCGTCGGTGGACCGCAGGACAAGAGCTGGCTGGTTCTTCAAGCGCTGGCCGACCGGGATTGCGGCTTTGATCTCGCTGCCGAGACCGAGGCTCTCTACGGCGCGCCGCCCCTGATGAGCCGGCAACTGACTGATGGCGCGGTTTCGGCCGTGTCAACATACTGGCACTTCGTTGCCAAGCTGGAGGCGGCTGGCAAGACCCCCGTGATCCGGATCTCCGATGCGATGGCCAAGCTTGGTATCGCGCCAGCGCCCGCATTGATCGGGTTCGTCTGGGACCAGCAGCGCGTGGATCCCGCTGTCGCGGCAGCCTTCCTGCGTTCGGTCGATGCGGCGCGTGAAGTGCTGGCAACTGACGATGCCGCATGGCAGGCACTGCGTCCCCGCATGCGCGCCAAGACCGATGCCGAGTTTGCAGCGCTTCGGGATGCGTTTCGCTCGGGGATTCCCGCAGGCTGGACTGATGCGGATACCAAGGCGGCAGGCAAGCTGTACGATCTGCTCGCAACCCGCGCAGGTAAGGCGTTCACTTCGCAGGCCGGACCGTTCGATGCTGTTGCCTTCCAAACTCCCTGAGTTCCCCAGTCTATGACTGACGCGCGCCTGCCCAAGCGCCAAACCATAGGTGTGTCCCTGTGGCCAATGCTGTCGTTGATCGGACTGATCACGGTCTGGACTTTGGCAGCGTGGCTCATCTCGAGCGATCTTCTGCCTGGCCCGGTGGCCGTCAGCGTCGCCTTGGCGCGCGAATGGCAGCTTGGTTATCTTGGCCATTTGGGCGCGACGCTTGCCCGGGTCACTGCGGCGTTCCTGATCGCCATGGCTATCGGGTCAGCAATCGGCATCGCGCTGGGCATGAGCCGGACAACCGACCGGGTCTTCTCCAGCTGGTTGGTTTTCTTTCTCAATCTGCCCGCGTTGGTGACCATAATCCTCTGCTACGTGTGGTTCGGCCTGACCGAGGCCGCTGCTGTCACCGCGGTATCAATCAACAAGATCCCCAACGTGGCTGCCACCTTGCGCGAAGGAGGCCGTGCCCTGTCGCGCGATCTGGCCGAAATGGGACATGTCTATGGTCTGCCCTGGTCTGCCCGGATGCGCCACATCGTGTTGCCTCAGCTTGCACCTTTCTTTGCCGTCGCTGCGCGAAATGGTTTGGCGCTGGTCTGGAAAATCGTACTGGTCGTCGAGCTTCTGGGTCGCCCGAACGGGGTTGGCTTCCAGATCCACTCGCTGTTCCAGCTGTTCGATGTGGCAGGCATCCTCGCCTATGCGCTTGGGTTCATCGTGGTTGTCATGGCGGTGGAGTACGGCATCCTCGCGCCTTGGGAACGCGCTGCGAACAGGTGGCGTCGATGACGGGTCTGTCTGTCGAGATCTCGGCCAAGCACTTCGGGTCTCGCCATGTGCTGGGCGAGGTGCGTTTTGACATTGCGGCGGGCGAACGCGTTGCGCTTCTGGGCCCGTCCGGTATTGGCAAGTCCACGTTGTTATCGCTGATATCCGGGTCCGACACCAGTTTTGGGGGGCGTATCGACCGACCCGGCGGGCGTATCGCCATGGTGTTTCAGACGCCGCGGCTGCTGCCTTGGCGAACACTGGCGCAGAATATCGAGATCATTCCCGGTGCCAAGGGTGCGCGCGCGCTTCTGGCCTCGGTCGGGTTGGCTGATGCGGTGGACCAGTACCCGGAGAAGGTGTCGCTGGGAATGCAGCGCCGGGCTGCGCTGGCGCGTGCCATGGCTGTACAGCCCAGTCTGATCCTCATGGACGAGCCCTTGGTGTCGCTGGATCCCGCGTCCGCGACCGAAATGCGCCGTCTGTTAACCGACACAATGGACCGCACGGGTGCTGCCACATTGATCGCCACCCATGACCGGCGTGAGGCATTGATGCTGGCGGATCGCGTGCTGATGATGGATGGACCGCCTGCGCGGCTGGTATCGGACCGTCGCTCTCCGCTTGGCCGCGATGTGCGCCAGCAGGCTGACGCCGTGATCCCCGTGCAAGCAGAGTGGTTTGGCGCAAATGGCTGAACGGGTCCCGCTTCTGGCGAGTCTGAGACTGCGCCTGATAATTGGCGCGGGGTTGATTGCGGTTGTTGCAGTCGTGGCCGCAGCCCTTGCGGCTTACGGCGTTGGCACGGCGGCGCAAATGATCGAGCGCTCGGCCAGTGCACAGCAACGTATCGACTTGTTGTCAGGGCTTTCCGCGCGGGTCAGTGACTACGCTGTTGTCGCGGTCGAGACCACAGGGGTTGATGTTCCGCAAGACGCGCGCAGAGCTCGGCTTGGCTCGGCCTCTGCGCGCGTTTATGAGTCTTTCGAGCAGCTTTACCGCGCGCTGGAACGCTCCGTTGCAGAGGTTGCCATGGATGGCGAGGTGGCGCAGATGCGCCGGGCCACGCAGTCGCTTGGCGCTGCTCGAATGCGTGCACAATTCGAGGCACTGGTCCGCAATATCGACGGGGCAGGCGGAGGTCAGGGCCTGCGCGCCCATCTGGATGGGTTCGCAACCCAGTTTTCACCACTTTTGAACGCTGCCGTGAACGAGGCCCAGCGCGATCGGGATGCCGCGCGCAAGACAGTCGTGGATCTGCGGGACCGGATGGTTCGGCGTGCACTGACTGCAGGAGTGGTCGCAACGTTGCTGGCCGTGTTGTTCTATGTACTTCTGGTCAGACCGCTGATGGCGCAACTGGGACAGGTTCGAACGGCTGCGGCGGGTATTGGTGCCGGTGAGTTTGATGTGCAGCTTCCAGTAGCCGGGCGCAGCGAGCTTGGTTTTCTCGTGAAGGAAGTCAACCAGACTGCCGGGCGGCTGAAGACGCGGCAGGAGCAGGTCGATGCGGATCGCGCGCAGCTGAACGCCACGATTGCCGAACGCACGGCGGCGCTGGAGGAGGCAAACACCCAGCTCTCGCAGATCGACGCAGACCGTCGGCGGTTCTTTGCGGATGTGGGGCATGAATTGCGGACGCCACTGACAGTCATCCTTGCGGAGTCCGAGCTGGGTCTCAGCGCCAGTGTCGAGGCAGGTGACGCCGTCGATGCGCTGTCGGTTATTCATGCCCGCGCCGCCCGGCTGAACCGGCGGATTGATGATCTGCTGCGCGTGGCACGTTCCGAAACCGGGCAGATCGAACTGGATGCCGTCCCCTTTGACCTGGCCGATGCTGCCAAGGCGGCGCTGGCGGATATGGCACCATTGGCGAAACGCCGGGGCATTGCGCTCGCCTCGGCTTTGGTGTCTGCTCCAACCCATGGGGACCACGACTGGTGCCGTCAGGTTATCAGTGGTCTGATCGAGAACGCGTTGAAGAAATCTTCCGAAGGTGGGGTCATCGAGGTCAGTACCGATGTCGCGGACAACCACGCGATTGTCCGAGTGCTGGACGAGGGCGAGGGGCTGCCCGATGGCGAATCCGACAGGATCTTCACGCGGTTTGCCCGTGGCACGCGCGAGGCGGCAGGTTCAGGCTTTGGCGTCGGCCTTGCACTTGCGCGTTGGGTGGTGGAACGGCAATCTGGTTCGATCTCGCTGGAAAGCCCGGCACCGCGTGCCCCGCTCGGAGGCGCGAGCGGCGGGCGCGGGGTGCAGGTGACGATCTCGTTGCCGGAAACCGGTGACGATGCAAGGCCCAGGGAGCGGCAGGCATGAACGACACGGCAAAGCGCATCCTGATCGTCGAGGATGACGAAGACATTTCGTCCGCCCTGGCCCGTGGGCTGCGACGCGAGGGCTATGCTCCGATGGTCGCCTTCGAAGCCCGCACCGCCATGACGCATGTTGCGCAGGGCTGCACAGCCGCCATTGTCGACGTGATGCTGGGTGACGAAAGCGGACACGACCTTGTGCGCAGACTGCGCAAGGAAGGTTACGATATGCCGGTGATCATGCTGAGTGCGCTCTCCAGCGTCGATGACCGGATGGCGGGCCTTGGGGCAGGCGCCGATGACTACGTCGCCAAGCCCTTTGAGATGGCCGAACTGATTGCACGTGTCAAAGTTCAGGAAGCCCGCCGCGCCGCCAGTATGAAGCACTATCCCGAGATCCGCGAGGACACACGCGAGGTCTTTGGCGCCGGCCGTGCCGTGTCCCTGACCCAACGCGAGTTCGACTTGCTGAGCTTCCTGATGGAACGCACGGGCGAGGTGCTCAGCCGGGGCGAGATCTTCGACGCACTCTGGCTGGGCGAAGGTGGCTCGTCCGAGAACGTCGTGGACGTGTACCTCGGATATCTGCGACGTAAACTGTCACCCGCCGAGACATTCGGCATTGAAATCAAAACGATGCGGGGCCGTGGCTTCGTACTGACCCGACTGGGAGGATCCTGATGCGCAAGATCACAGCTACAATTCTTGCGGGGGGGCTTGCGCTTTCCACTGCTTTTGCCGTGGCCGGGCCCGCAAGCGAACGCGTGTTTTCCCGAGCCGCGCTGGAGCAGGTCAAGGATAGTCAACAGGTCGTCTACACCCATCGGCGCACAGGCAAGACGGACCCCTTAGACAATGGCGAGATCCGGGTGCTGGTGCAGCAAGGGCAAGCCGGCCGCACCGCGAGAGTGACAATGGGTGAGCAGGACAAGCTGCGCCCGGTCAGTGAATGGCCAGCCTCATCAGGCAATCCTGTTCTGCCGATCTTCCTCGAGTCCACTTTGCGGACCATGGCCAAGGGCACGGGAGGCAGCGAATTCTACATCCGCAACCGGATAAAAGAGGCGCTGGGTACTGGCGGCACCATCAAGGAAGTCAATCTTGACTTGGACGGAGCGTCGATCGCGGCAACCGAGATTACATTCGAGCCGTTTGTGCGTGACAAGAACCGCGCCCGGATGGGCGGGTTCGCGGATCTAAGGCTTGTCTTCTTGGTGTCCGATGCGCTGCCGGGCGATGTGGTTCGGTTCTTCGCAACGACAGTGGCAGCAGAGGACGTAGGCAAGATAGAGCCGTTTTACTCGGAAGAGATCGCGTTCTCCAAGTTGACCGGAGGGAATTGAAATGCGCGGTATCATGCTTCTGGCAGCAATGATCATTTCAACGCCTGCGACGGCGCAGGACCTGTCCGTGACGAACGACTATCCGACGGTGGTGCGGGCAGATTACGTCTTTGCGTGCATGGCCGCAAATGGGCAGACTCAGGAGGTGCTGATGAAATGCGCATGCTCGATAGACGTGATTGCGACGATCCTGACCTATGACGACTACGTGTCCGGTGAAACCGTGTTGCGCATGCGCCAGGGTCAGGGGGAGCGGATGGCAATTTTCCGTACGGCAGAGGGCGCCAAGAGCGTGGTCACCGAGCTGCGACGCGCGCAGGCGGAGGCCGAGATCCGTTGCTTCTGAAATCAATAGCACCGGCCTGCCGGGCGGCCTCTGGCGATATCGACCGTGCTGGCGTGCCACTCGATTTCGGAGCAGGCCACGCGTGGTATTCTACCCACGGCAGGTCGCTTGCGTCGACCAGGTGCCGGTGACGCTTTCGGGGCCGCGATTTCAGGTGGCATGCGAGACCTGAGACTGAAACATCTCGAGCTCGGGTGGCGGGGGAATGGCTGGCTTGGCATGCACTCCTGATACATCCCATACATGAATCGTGAGGTTGCTGCTCGGCCGGAGAGATTGGCGTCTTTCTGGCGATCAAGCCCGAAAGGCGACCAGCTGTGGAATATTACATCGGATTGGATGAATTTGCCGTGGATTGTCCCGTCGCCCAGACGGCCACCGGCGGTTTTGAATCTGACGTGAACAATGTCG